>NZ_KV795509.1:0-41538 GCF_001809035.1 Eikenella sp. HMSC061C02 | reverse complement strand
ACCAGTACAGCGTTGGCTCGCCTTGCCGTACTATGTGTACTGTCTGCGGCTCGCCGCCTTGTACTGGTTTAAATTTAATCCACTATAATGATTTGTTTGGCTGATTCAGATTTGAATGTGCCAAGCAGTGGGAATATTTATGCGGCAAACGCGGGCAAAAAAAGCGGCGCATATCTAATATGCGCCAAATCTACAAAGGAGAAATAGAGGAGAAACTTGTTAAGCAGTCATCCATGACCACTCAACGGAACGAATTATAGGGCCGCCTAATAGGGAAGGCAAGGCTAATACTATGATTTAACCTGCTTTTTCCTGATTGTAAGCAAGTGTGAATGTAAAATGCTAGCGGCATGAAACTACAGCGAAAATTAAATATACTGATTTGCTCGGAATTCAGACTAGGTACGGATTTGAGAGGGGGTGTCGGTATTTTATGGCGGTTTATGCGCTAAATCATTCATTAAATTTTCAGGTAGCCTGTTTGAATAAAAAGGCTACCTGAAAAACTAGTGTGCAGTTCAGAAACCGTCCCAATCGTTTAGCAGTACGCCCAAGCCGATGCTGTTGTGTTTGTGGTTGTAGTCGAGCAGGCTTTCGCCGTAGCCGTGGAAGGCCTGTACATAGCCTTTGAGCCGGCCGGCGATGGGGAAGGTGTAGTTTAGCTGCAGCCCGCCTTTGCCGCTGGCGGGGTTGTAGCGGGCGAGGGCACCGAGGCTTTGGCGGTCGTTGAAGCGGTAGTACATTTGCAGATCGCCGTAGCCCATGTAGCGGTTGATGTCGGAGTTGTCGTCGTCGCTGTTTTTTTCGGGGATACGCCACCACAGGCGCGGTACCACGGTAAGTTTGCCCCATTCCATGCCGGCCATGGCATAGATGCGGTTCCAAGAGCGGGAGAGGGGGTCGCTTTGGCCGTTGGATTGGTGTGCGGCGCCGATGCCGAGCATCCGCAGGCTACCGCCGCCGGGCAGGTCGGCTTTCACCGGCTGGGTGAGGAAGATTTCGGGCTCGTAGTCGGTGTTGCGGAAGGGAGAGGACATGGAGCCTTTATATACTTGCCAGTGTGAAACTTGGGTGTAGCCGAACCAAAGGTCGGCATTGGTGCCGAACAGGTCTTGCAGCAGCTTGGTTTTGAAGGAAACCTGCATTTTGGTTTCCACATGGTTTTGGCGCTGCTGCTCGGGGATGGCGGAAGTGTGCTCGGGAGAGGAGGGGTTGCGGTTGGGTGAGCTGTTGTACCAGCCGGGCAGAAGGTAGATGGGGCGATGCGCACGCACGCTGAGGATGCCGGATTCGTGGTTGACGTCTAAATCGTAGGCGAGGCTGAGCGGGCTGAAGGCTTGCGGCTGGGTGGGGGCGGCAGGGGCTTCGGTGAGCACCACTTTGGGCGTGCTCTCGGCCTGGCTTTGCTCGATGCTTTGTTGGATATCGATGGCAGCCTTGCTGTTGGCGGGGGTAGATAAGGGTTGGGTGGGCGGCAGTTGTGTGCCCATGCTGCGGTCGTAGCAGGCGAGGCGGGCGGCAGGGTCGCTGATTTGGGTGCAGGCCAGGGCGCCGGCGGGGGCTTGGGTTTGGGCGGCGCTGTGGGCGGAAACCAACAGGGCGGCGGCGATAAGGGGGAGGCGGGATGTTTGCATGATGGTTGGGGTGTGAAACGTAAGCTTTAAGGCTACCTGAAAAATAGTGCGGCTTTCAGGTAGCCTTCTTATTGCCGATTAAAGGCTACCTGAAAATCTGCTTTAGATTTCGCCCATGCGATAAAACAAATCGGCCAGGGCGGCCAGGCGCAGGGTGTCGCAGCCCCAGCGTTCGGATTGGATACTGCGCATCCACAAAATGGGGCGCACGCTGCGGCGCAAGGTGCGGATTATAGCGGGATTTTGCCTTTGCAGGCAGGCTTTGCAATGTTCGGCTGCCTGATCGAGCAGTCCGCCGCGCAGGAGGATGTCGGCGGTGGATTGCAGGTAGCACAGCCAGTCGCGGCCTTGGCACTGCTGCAGGCTGAGCACGGTGGCGGGGTTGTCTTCGAAGTCGATAAAGCCGATGCCGCCGGTTTCGGTCAGCACCATATTGCGGGCGAAGGCTTGGCTGAGGAATTGGTTTTGCCGGTGTACGACTTCGATGGCATGCAGACCTTGCAGCCAGCCTTCGAGGCTGCCGGCTTCGGTTTGCTTTTCGATGGCGATGAGCAGGGTTTGCTCGCCCACATGGCTCATCAATAGGGCATTGTCCTGCACGGCCAATAACTTGGGCGCGGTAATACCGGCTTCGGCCAGCTCGCGCAGGCGGTCGGCTTCAATGGCGATGCCGGCCTCGCCGCCGGGATTGGGCACCGGGGTGAGCACGCCCAAGCGGCACACTTTGGCTAGGCCGTTGAGCAGGCTGTAACGCCAGGCGGCTTGGCGCGGGGCGGCTTTGCGCAGCCACACGGTTTCGCCGTTGTCTAAACGGTGGCGGGCGATGGTTTCGGTTTGGGCGGCCGCGAGGGCGGCCAGCTGGGCGGCGTAGTTCATGACGGTGCGGAAAAAGGAAAGCGGCATTATATAGCGAAATATAGCGAAACGGTTTTGGCGCGCTGTTTTCAGGTAGCCTCTTTCGGAAAGCGACTATAATACCGCTCAATATTGATTCATCCGATTGCCCGCTATGCCCAAACATATCGTTTCCAGCGAAACGCCGCTGTTTTCAGGTAGCCTGCCGCCGCAGAATGCATTGCGGCGCAGCCTGTCGGCACGGCTGCTCACAGCGATTTTGCTATGGGCGGGCGGTTTGCTGCTGTTTGTGTCGATGACGGTGGTGGCCACCTGGCGGCTGGAAGAGCGGGCGGGCGCTATCCGCCAGACAGGACGGCTGAACGACCAAGTTCACCGCCTTACCATGGCTGCCGTTCAAAATCCCGGCGCGCCGCTGCCCGTGCAGCAGGTGGCAGACACGCTCAAAGGGCTGAACAGCCGCCAGCATGCCGTGTGCTGCACCTGGTGGGACGAGCCGGCCTCACACCAGCTCGAACAGGTGCGCCGCGATACCGAAGCCTTCTTGCAAACTGCCGCGAAACCGGATACTGCCGCCCTACTGGAGCAGGCCGAACGCCTGCACACCGGCATCGACACCTATGCCCGGCTGCTGGAAGAGCAAAACACCCGCAGCATCGGCTGGCTGCGAAGCGGGCGTATCGGGCTGATGCTGCTGATCCTGCTTTCCGCCGCCGTCAGTTTCCGCCTGTTGCGGCAAGTGGTGTTGCGCCCGCTCGGCACGCTGTACCAAGCCATGAACCAAATCACCCACGGCCGCTTGGGCACGCGCATCGCCGGTTCGAATTCCGGCGACGAATTCGAAGCCGTGGCCGACGGCTTCAACCGCATGGCCGACAACCTGCAGGAAATGTATGCCCACCTGGAAGACAAAGTAGCCGAAAAAACCGCCGCCCTCTCGCGCCAGAAAAGCGAGTGGGAAATGCTGTATTACGTTACCTCCTACCTGCACAAGCAAAGCTTCGGCAGCGAAGTGGAACAAGCCTTTCTGGAGCGGATGCTGCGCCTTTCCCACAGCGGGGGCGGCGGCATTTTCTGGCTGGCGGAAAAAGGCTTTACCACCGCCTGCGACATCGGCCTGCTGGAGGGTTTGGCCGAACGCCTGCCGCACACCCATACTGCCGAACAGGAAAGCGAAGCCGGCAATATGGTGTGGATGCAGGGCGAAGAGGGCGCTTTGGTGGCGCTGGTGCCCATTTATGCCTTGGGCGGGTTCCAAGGCTGGCTGGCGCTGTCTAAGCCGACCGTACCGCTGCTTTCCGCGCAAAACACCGGTCTGATGCGCTTATTGTGCACCCAGCTGGGCATCGCTCGCGAAAACGCCGCCATGACCCTGCTCAAACAGCAAAACGCCGTACTCGAAGAGCGCAGCCGCATTGCCCGCAGCCTGCACGACAGCCTGGCGCAGTCGCTGTCGTTCATCAATATGCGCTTTCAGATGCTCAGTAAAAACAAACTGCTGCCGGATGACAAATCCGTGCGCGACAATATCGAGATGATTCGCGACGGCATCCAATATTGCTACGAAGACGTGCGCGAACTGCTCGACCATTTCCGCGCCAAACCGCAATACGGCAACTTCGCCGAAACCGTGCGCAGCGTAATCGAGCGCAGCCGCAAGCAAGCTGGCATTCCCGTGGTGCTGCACATTAGCGGCGGCGACTGCCTGCTCAACAGCGAGCAGCAAACGCAGGCGCTGTTTATTTTGCAGGAAGCCCTGTCCAACATCCGCAAACACGCCGACGCGCAGCAGGCCGAAGTGCTGCTGGAAAACGGCGACGGCTTCACCATAATCGTGCGCGACGACGGGCAGGGCTTCGACCCGGAAAGCCGCGCCGAAGCCGAGCCCGGCCAACATATCGGCCTGAGCGTGATGCACGAGCGCGCGGAAAAAATCGGGGCGGAAATCAGCATCCGCTCCCGGCCCGGCAGCGGCACCGAAGTGCGCCTGCATATTCCCGGCAATTTCAGCTAGTAATCCACTATACCCACTATTTTCAGGTAGCCCCATGACTGAATCCAACATCCGCATCCTCCTGGTAGACGACCACCCCCTGTTCAGGCGCGGGCTCAGTTTTCTGCTCGCGCAGGAATACGGTTTTGAAATCGTTGCCGAAGCCACCGACGGCCTCGAGGGCGTGAAGCTTGCCCGCTTCCACCGCCCCGATTTGGTGCTGCTCGACGTGGAAATGCCGGTGATGAACGGCCCCGAAGCCCTGGCTCAAATGCTGGATTTCCAGCCCGGGCTGCCGGTGTTGATGCTCACCATTTCCGAAGATGCCGACAACTTGAAAAAATGCCTCGAGCTGGGCGCGCGCGGCTATATTTTGAAAAATGCCGACACCGATTTCCTGGTGGAAGCCATCCGCCAAGCCGTGGCCGGGCAGCAAACTGTGTCGCCCGAAATGAACAACGCCGGCCAGAGCATTCCGCCAGAATATTCTGCCATCCTCGATTCCCTCACCCAGCGCGAGCGTGATGTGTTGCGCTATGTGGCTGGCGGCATCAGCAACAAAATGATTGCCCGGCGGATGTTTTTATCCGAAAACACGGTGAAGGCGCATATGCAGAATATCTTCCGCAAACTCAACATCGACAACCGCGTACGCGCCGCCGTGTATGCCCGCGAATTGGGCTTGGATAAGGAAGAGGAGTGATGCGGTTGGCGGTTTCAGGTAGCCTTTGGATGAGAATGAGGCTACCTGAAACTGAAATATGGAAGATCGGCGGCGTTTGCTGTTGCCAATGGCTGGCTGGTGTTGGATTCCGGTATTCGGCCTACAGTGAGTTATCAGTAATCTGTAATCGGTAAAGGCTACCTGAAAAATGTTTCAGGTAGCCTTTTTGGTGTCTAGCTTGGGTTGGGTTGAAAGCCGCAATGTAACGTTTCCGGTTATTTGTATACGATGCTCGCGGCTAACCCGCTACGGATGTTTTCAGGTAGCCTCTTCAGCCTTTTTATGCCCGCCGCACACTTTGCAGGCGGGGTTTTTGGGGATGGCGAAATGCTGCCATTGGCCGCTGAGTGCGTTGTAGCAGCGCAAAACGCCGTTTTCGGCAGGCAGGCCGAGCAGGATTTTCAGGGCTTCAGCGGCTTGGGTGGTGCCGATGATGCCCACCAGCGGGGCGAATACGCCGAACAGGGCGCAGGCGCCGTCGTTGTCTTGTTCGCGGTCGAACAGGCAGGCATAGCAGGGCTGGCCGGGCAGGTCGGGGCGGTAGGTGGCGATTTGGCCGTCGAAGCGGGTGGCGGCGCCGGAAACCAGCGGGGTGCGGGTGGCGCAGGCGGCGGCGTTGAGGGCTTGGCGGGCGGAGAAGTTGTCGCTGCAATCGAGCGTGGCCTGGCATTGGGGCAGCAGGCGCAGCAGGGCGGCTTCATCCAGTTTGCCGTGGGTTTCGATTTGGCAGGCGGGGTTGAGCTGTTTCAGGTAGCCTGCCATGGCTTCGGTTTTGAGGCGGCCGATGTCGGCTTCGCGGTAGGCGGTTTGGCGCTGGAGGTTGGTTTCGTCGATGCGGTCGTGGTCGGCAATAATCAGCCGCCCCACGCCGGCAGCGGCCAGATAGGGCAGGGCGGCGCTGCCCAGCCCGCCGCAGCCGAGCACCAACACGCAGGCATCCAGCAGCTTTTGCTGGCCTTCGGTGCCGATTTCGTCGAGCAGGATGTGGCGGCTGTAGCGCAGCAGTTGGTGGTCGTTCATGGCGGTGTGGGGGCAGGGTGGTTGGGGAGGGGATTATATCGTGGAAATCGGTGCTTGCTGATAGAATGGCCATACTTATCGACAGGAGGAGGTTTAAATGAAAGCAGCCAAATATTTATTGCCTTTTGTCGCCGCAGCTCTGCTGGGCGCGTGTTCGACTGTGGGCGGTATGCCGCGTGGGCAGCAGACGGCAGATTACAAAATGGAAGCGGCGGGCGGGGTGCAGGCCGAAGTGGGCAGGAGCGCCGCCAATTCAAGTTACCGCTATGGTTTCGGCATCCGCCTGAAGAATGCGCCGCGCGTGGCTTCGGTAAAAATCGAGCGTACCCGCGGCGGCGAACTCGGGGTGGTGTTTGATGATAGCCGCCACCCCACAACCGCTACCAAAGCCTGGCAGCGGCATGCCGACGGCACACGCTCCTACCTCTACAACAACGGCGACGGCACTTTCGATTGGATCGGCCAAACCGCCGCCCGCAAACTGACACCGCAACAGGCGCCGTGGCTCTATCAAGCAGGCACCACGCACCAACAATACCGCATCACCATCCGAGATTTGCAGGGAAGGGAGACGGTGTTGGTGCAGGATACAGCTATTCCACCCGAGCAGAAACAGGCTATCTTGCAGCTATGGAGAACACCTAGCCGCAGCAGATAGTGAGTAGGCTGAATCCGGCACAATGAAAGGCTACCTGAAAACACAACACCGCAGCGTTTCTGCGAAGTGAAGGATTTCAGGTAGCCTTTTTGCCGGCTATATTGCATGTTTAATCGAGGTGGTTTTTAGCAAGCTAATCCGAGGCAGCAGGAGATGTGGCCTTCGGCGATCAGTGGCTGCCCAACGGGGCTTGCGGTATAATTTGCATTCATCATCAATCCAAGCAAATGGCTTGCTGCCCGCAGCATTTCCAGCCGTTTTCCGCAAGCCGTCTCCTTCCGTTTTCGCCAACCGGTTTATTCAGATGACGACTCCCGCCCCCATCTCCCCACCCTTCGTTTCCGATGATTACGCACAGCAGCAGGAAATTACCCGCCTGTGTATCCATGCCGCGCTGTTGCTGTTGCAATATGGCGCGGAAAGCACGCTGATCGACCAAATCGCCGTGCGGCTGGGTCGTGCGCTGGGTATGGACAGCGTGGAGTGTGCGCTCACGCCGAATGCGATTGTAATCACCACGCGCCGCGGCAACCAGTGCATCACCACCACGCGCAAGAATTTCGACAAGGGGATCAATATGTCGGTGATCACGGCGGTGCAGCATATCGTGCTGGATGCGGAAGACGGGCTGTATAGCGTGCAGGAAGTGCGCGAGCGGTTGGATGCTGTGAAGCCGGAAAAATACAACCGCTATTTTGTGGTGTTTATGGTGGGGCTCTCTTGCGCGAGCTTTGCCCACCTTTCGGGCGGCGACCCGCTGATTTGCTTCATCACGTTTATCGCTTCGGCCTGCGGCATGTGGGTGCGCCAGTCGCTGTCGGCACGGCACTACAATCCGGCGGTGGTGTTTGCGGTAACCGCGTTTGTGGCTTCGATGGTGTCGGGCACGGCGCTGAAGTTCGGCTGGGGCGCACACCCGGAAATCGCTACGGCAGCCAGCGTGTTGCTCTTGGTGCCGGGGGTACCGCTGATTAACTCGCTGGCCGATATGCTCAAAGGCCATGTGAACATGGGCATGAGCCGTTGGGCAGTGGCCACGCTGCTCACCTTCAGCACCTGTTTGGGCATCGTGTTGGCCTTGAGCCTGTTGAATGTTTCCGCTTGGGATTAAACCATGCTGCTGAATTTGCTAGATGATATGTTTTTTGCCGCCATCCCCGCCGTGGGCTTTGCGATTTTGTTTAATGTGCCGCGCAATGCGTTGAAATACTGCGCTTATCTGGGCGCGTTGGGACATGGTTCGCGCACGCTCATGATGCAGTTCGGCCTGTCGCAAGGCCTGGCCACGCTGTGTGCGGCTTCGCTGGTGGGCTTTATCGGCGTGTATTTGTCGCAACGCTACCGGGCGCACCCGAAAGTGTTTACCGTGGCCGCTATCATTCCGATGATTCCGGGCGTGTATGTTTATAAAGCGATGATTGCGCTGGTGCAAATGAACCATAAGGGCTTCTCCGAGCAGCTTTTGGGGCAGGCGGTGGATTATTTTGTGAAATCCGGCTTCGTTATCGGCGCACTGGCCTTCGGGTTGGCGCTGCCTGGGCTGCTGTTTTACCGCCAGCGGCCGGTGGTGTAGCAGCCATACCGTTTTGTGCGTGACTGAAGCCATAATTCTTCAGCAAGCCGCTGCAATCTGCTAAACTTACCGCCTCATTATTCTTCCCAAGCCGATATGCACACTGATTCCCCCGCCTCTCTAGAGCCCGAGCCTGCCTCGGCGGATAAGTGTGTGCACGGCATGTATTTAAAGGCTACCTGAAAGCTGCTCATAGCGTTTTCAGGTAGCCTTTGATTGTTGTTATTACTTGCAATCAAGGATTCGAATTCATGGATTTCTCTTGGCTGGCCGACCCGGTAACCTGGCTGGGCTTCGCTACGCTGATTATTCTCGAAGTTGTGCTCGGCATCGACAACTTGGTGTTCGTGGCCATTTTGGCCGGCAAAGTGCGCCCTGCCCAGCGCGACCGCGCCCGCATCACCGGCCTGACTTTGGCCGTGCTCATCCGGCTGCTCATGCTCGCCTTTATGGGCCGTATCATGCAGCTTACCACCCCGCTGTTTGCCCTGGGGCGGCTGGAAGTGGCCGGTAAAGACATCATCATGTTTGTGGGCGGCCTGTTCCTGCTGTATAAGGCCACCACCGAGCTGCACGAACGGCTGGAAGGCGCCAACCACTATGCCGTTTCCGATACCGACCATCGCAAACAACATGCGCCGTTTTGGGGCGTGGTGTTGCAGATTCTCGTGCTCGATGCTGTGTTTTCCATCGATGCCGTGGTGACCGCCGTAGCCGTGGTGCAGCACATCCAAATCGCTATGGCAGCGGTGATTGTGGCGATGGCCATGATGATTTGGGCGAGCAAACCACTCACCGAATTTGTCAACCGCCATCCCACCGTGGTGATGCTCTGCCTCGGCTTCCTCTTGATGATCGGCTTCAGCCTGATTGCCGAAGCCTTCCACGTAGTCATCCCCAAAGGCTACCTGTATGCCGCCATCGGCTTCTCGGTGCTGATTGAAGTGTTCAACCAAATCTCCCAGCGCAACACCGACAAAAATGCCTACGGCAGCCGCTCTTGGCGCCGCCGTACCGCCGAGAATGTGCTCGGTATGATGGGCATCCGCGAAACCATGCTGGCCAAAGCCGGCGAAGAAAGCCACGATGCCGGCCACTTTGAAGAAAACGAAAAATCCATGATCCGCAGCGTGCTTACCCTGGCCGAGCGCCCCCTGCCCGGCATCATGGTGCCCCGCCGCGACATTGAACGGCTCGATATTTCCCAAAGCCGCGAGCAGCAATACGCCCAGCTGCAAAACACCCCATATTCCCGCCTCCTCGTGGTGGGCAAGGCCGGTGCCGACGAGCCTTTGGGCTACATCAACAAAAAAGACCTGCTCAACCAGCTTCTAGCCGGGCAAGAGCCGGATATCCAAGCCGCCCTGTGCCAGCCGCTCATCCTACCCGACAGCACCAACACTCTTTCTGCCATCGAGCAGTTCCGCCAAAGCGGCGCCGACTACGCCCTCGTGGTGGACGAATTCGGCGCAGTGCAGGGTATGGTTACCACCAAAGACTTGCTTTCCGCCATTGCCGGCGAATTCCCCGAAGCCTACGAGCGCAAAGAGCCCAACGCCCAGCCTGGCGAACACAGCACCGACAGCAGCGACAGCCTGCTGGTGGACGGCAGCCACGAATACGCCGAACTTGCCCCCCAGCTCGGTCTGCCGCCGCCCGAAGAAGATGCCGACTACCACACCGTGGCCGGCCTGATGATTGAAGAGCTGAAAACCCTGCCCGAAGTGGGCGATATTCTCGACTACCACGGCTGGCGTTTCACCGTGGCCGCCAAAGCCGGCCAGCGCATCGAACAAATCCGCATCAGCCGCCTGCCGGAATAAGCGCAGGCTTTCAGGTAGCCTTTGCAATCATACTCAAAGGCTACCTGAAAAATACGGCGGCCTTGTTTGGGTTCTGCAGCAACCGGTTTCCCGGCAAAGCCCTCGTTTGAATTTCGTTTAGGTTATGTTTTCAGGTAGCCTCAAAGTGATGGGTTGGTGTGGATGTGCCAGCCTTTTGTTTTGTCTGCCTTCCTCAATTTTCAGGTAGCCTTCGGTAGGGCAGCGGCCGGATATAAGCCGCCTGCGCCAACGTTCAGGCTACCTGAAACCGCCCGGTTCAAACTTGCCCCGACCTCCCGTTGTCCATTAAAATAACGTGCTTCCGGCAGGCAGCACCGCCCGCGCCGAAGCACGTTTTGCCCCGCTTAGAAAGCCGCGAAACGTGTTTTTTTATCCCCCGCATCCGGACACCAATCATGACCACTCCCGCCCTTCTCGTTCTCGCTGACGGCAGCGTATTTCACGGCACATCAATCGGTTACGAAGGCTCGACTTCCGGCGAAGTCGTGTTCAATACTTCCATGACCGGCTATCAGGAAATCCTGACCGACCCGTCCTACTGCAAACAAATCGTTACCCTCACCTACCCCCACATCGGCAATACCGGCACCAACGCCGAAGATGAAGAAAGCCGCAGCGTTTATGCCGCAGGCCTGATTATCCGCGACCTGCCGCTGCTGCACAGCAACTTCCGCGCCTCCGAAAGCCTGCACGACTATTTGGTACGCAACAAAACCGTCGCCATCGCCGACATCGACACCCGCCGCCTGACCACGCTGCTGCGTGAAAAAGGCGCACAAGGCGGCGCAATTCTGACCGGCGCGGACGCTACGGTTGAAAAAGCGCAAGAACTCATCGCCGCGTTCGGCAGCATGGTCGGCAAAGATTTGGCAAAAGAAGTTTCCTGCACAGAAGCCTACGAATGGACCGAAGGCGAATGGGCGTTGGGCAAAGGTTTCGTTACTCCTGCCGAACAACCGTTCCACGTTGTTGCCTACGATTTCGGCGTAAAAACCAACATCTTGTGTATGCTCGCCGCACGCGGCTGCCGCCTGACCGTCGTCCCCGCCCAAACCAGCGCGGAAGACGTGTTGGCACTCAACCCCGACGGCGTATTCCTCTCCAACGGCCCCGGCGACCCCGAGCCTTGTACCTACGCCATCGAAGCCGTGCAAAAACTGATGGCAAGCGGCAAACCCATCTTCGGCATCTGCTTGGGACACCAGCTCATCAGCCTAGCCATCGGCGCAAAAACCCTGAAAATGCACTTCAGCCACCACGGCGCAAACCACCCCGTGCAAGATTTGGATAGCGGCAAAGTCGTCATCACCAGCCAAAACCACGGCTTCGCCGTCGATGCCGACACCCTGCCCGCCAACGCAAGGATTACCCACAAATCCTTGTTCGACAACACCTTGCAAGGCATCGAGCTGACCGACAAACCCGTGTTCTGCTTCCAAGGCCACCCCGAAGCCAGCCCCGGCCCGCAAGATGTCGGTTATCTGTTTGACCGGTTTATCCAAAATATGCAAGCCGCCAAACAAGCTTAATCATCAAGCACACATATCAATCAATTAAAAGGAAAAATCCAGATGAAAAGAATCGTTTTATGCGCTGTTTTGCTGGGTACTTTGTCTGCCTGCAACACCCTGCACTCTGCCGCGCGCGATGCCAACACTGCCGTTCAGGCGTGGAACGAGGATTATCAAAAGCAGCACCGCTAATCCCCGCGCGAGAGCGAAAGCAGCCTGAAATGTAAATCACATCAGGCTGTTTTTTTTGCAACACACACCAGAAAACAAACATGAAATACAGCATGCTCATCCTCTGCCTGCTCATCAGCAGCCCGGTTTTCGCCAAAGACGAGCCCGTTAATTTGAAAAGCATCAGCCAAATGGGAGCAGATATGGTGGATTCTGCCACTCAAGGCATTTATGAAACCCTAGCCACAGGCAGCCGCAATATTGCCGGCCGCCACTGTGCCTTCCCCACCAATCAGGCTGAAATGCAACGTTTTAGCATCGAACCCTGCCTGCATCAGCCTGCTTTTGCCGGTACCCGCCAAACCGAACGCGCCCTCCGGCAGAAAGAACCGCAGATCAGCGAAGGCGGTCGCGAGGTGCAAAATCTGTCTGATCAAATTATTGATAGTTTGGGGCTACGGCCTTTTGTGGAATGAATAAATGGCGAAAAGGCTACCTGAAACCATTTTTCGGTTTTCAGGTAGCCTTTTTATAACCATTAGCACAGCGTTTAGCCGGACACGCCGTATGCCAGCCGGCCGGCCGACATATGCGCCACTTCCTGCGCGAGGATTTCGCTATCTTCCGGATCGTGGGTGATGAGCAGCATGGGGATATCTAGCTCCTGCTGCAAATCCAGCAGCCATTGCCGCATGCGGTTGCGCAGGCCGATGTCGAGGGCGGAGAAGGGTTCGTCCAGGAGCAGCCAGCGCGGGCTGGCGATGCAGGCACGGGCGAGGGCGGTGCGCTGGCGCTGGCCGCCGGAGATTTGGTACGGATAGTGTGCGGCCAGGGCAGTGAGCTGCATTTTGTCCAGCCAAAATTCGGCCAGCCGCACAGCTTGCTTTTGCGGCGGGGTGCGCCAGCCGTGGCGCAGGCCGAAGGCGATATTTTGCGCCACCGTAAGGTGCGGGAACAGGGCGTAATCCTGAAACAGCAGCCCGGCCTGCCGCTGTTGCGGCGGCAGCCACAGCCGCTTGTCGGTGTCGCCGTAGCATGTGCCGCCAATGCGCACATGCCCGGCCTGCGGGTGCAATAGCCCGGCCAGCAGCTGCAAAGTGAGGCTTTTGCCCGAGCCGGATTCGCCCACGATGGCCAGCCGTTTAGCTTGGCTTTGACAGCGGCAATTCAGTTCAAAAGTCTGCCCGCCGCCGACAAGGCGCGTATGGAAGGCGAAATCGAAAACCGGTGTGCCGCTCATGCTTTATCCTTTGCTTTGGCCAGATGGTTCACGCTCCACAACACGGCCACACACACCGCCGAAATCAGGATTACCAACTTGGTGGCCAGCGCGTCGTCGCCGGCCTGCACGGCTTCATATACCGCGATGGAGAGGGTTTGCGTTTGGTTGGGGATGCTGCCGGCAATCATCAGCGTGGCGCCGAATTCACCTAACGCGCGGGCAAAGGCCAGAAGCAGGCCGGCCAAAATACCGCGCCAGGCCAAAGGCAGCGTAACCCGCAAAAACACCGCCCATTCGCCCAAGCCGAGCACCCGCGCTGCCTGCTCCAGCTGCGGGTTGACTTCTTCAAACGCCGCCCGCGCCGGCTTGCACACCAGCGGGAAGGTAACCGCCGTTGCTGCCAACACCGCGCCCTGCCAGGTGAAAATCAGGCTGATGCCGAAATATTCCTGCAATAGCTGCCCGAGCACGCCGTTGCGCCCGAACAGCACCAACAGGTAGTAGCCCATCACGGTGGGCGGCATCACCATTGGCAGCGTGAGCACCACATCTAGCAGGTTGCGCCCGGGAAAGCGGCAGCGCGCCAGCAGCCAGCCCACGGCCACGCCCAGCACGAGGTTCAGCCCGCTCGCCCAAAAAGAGACTTTCAGCGAGAGCAGCAGTGCGGGCAATACGTCTTGAAACACACAGATTCCTTTGAAATAGCGTAATAATTGGTGGTGGAATGGAGAGATGGCTTGAGACTGCACAATATGGTTTGTGAGCCATTGCAAATTGGGTTTAGGCAGCCTGCCAATTTTTAGCTGGCAGCGCAGGTTTTGCAACCATCAGAGGCTACCTGAAACTTGGCAGGAGCAGATTTTATACCTGCCTGCTGCTATGCCAAAGGCTACCTGAAAGCGTTATTCTACTTTTCAGGTAGCCTCTTTTCCTACAATTTCGGTTTAGCGTCTAGCCGGGTTGAAGCCGTATTTCTGCAAAATGCGGTTGCCTTCGCGCGAGCGGATGAAGTCTAAGTAGCGAGCGGCTTCGGCGGCATCTTTGCTGGAAGCGGTCACGGCAATCGCGTAGGACACCGGTTTTTCCAGCGGTACGGTGCGTACGATGCGCACTCGGTCGCGGATCAGCATGGCATCGGTGCGGTATACAAAGCCAGCATCCACTTCGCCGCGCGACACATAATCCAGCGCCTGGCGCACGTTTTGGGTGGAAATCATTTTGCCTTCCACCGCTTGCCACAGGCCGGCTTTTTCCAGTGCGGCTTTAGTGTAGCGGCCGGCCGGCACGCTGGCGGGGTTGCCCACGGCCACACGCTGCACCTGCGGTTTGCTCAAATCTTGCAGGGTGTTCACGCGCACGGCGGCGTTTTGCGGCTGAATCAGCACCAAGTCGTTCATGGCGAAAGTGCGGCGGCTGGCGGGAGCGATTACCTTGGTTTCGGCAGCCTTATCCATGGTTTCTTGGTCGGCAGTGGCCAACACATCCACCGGCGCACCCTGCACCAGCTGTTGCAGCAGCACGCCGGAAGCGGCGGTGTTCAAACGGATTTGCGTGTCGGGGTGGGCACGGCTATAGGCAGTGTTGATTTCCTGGAACGCTTCTTTCAGGCTGGCGGCGGCGGAAACGGTAATTTCTTTAGCTGAGGCCGACAGGGCGGCACAAGCCAGGGCGAGCATGAGGGCGGTTTGGCTGAAACGGCGCATTTGTTTTCTCCTTTAGGTGGTGTAAGCAGCAGCCCAAGCAATAGGCTACCTGAAGCGCGCGAAATTCTAGCAACGGCTTCTTGGCGGACAATAGTTCTTTCGGCCTATGCTGAAAGAACTATTAGCGGGCAAGTAAAGTAAATTGGTCAGGGGCAAGCGGGTGCGGGAGAGTGCAGACGGCAGGCTACCTGAAAGTTGATGCAGTGAAAACGAGATTTCCGGAGGAGGGCGCGTTTCTGCGGAGCTAAAACGAGATCTTCGCAGGAAGACGAGCTGCTGCGAAACCCAAACAGGATAGCAACACGGTAAACAGCCTGCCGGTTTCAGATTACAATACCGCTTTTCATCCCGCATAAGCATCCCGCAAGAATCATGTTCCCACGAATCCTTTCCGCTGCTGCCGCCCGAGGGTTGCGCGCGCACCTGCACCGTGGCGGCTTGGTGGCCTATCCTACGGAATCCAGCTACGGTTTGGGTTGCCTGCCCACGCACCGCCGTGCCTTGCGTCGGCTGATGCAGCTGAAAAAGCGGCCACAGCATAAAGGATTGATTGTTATCGGCAATGATTTGAAACAGCTTGAGCCGTTGCTGCAAAGGCTACCTGAAAACCAACGCCGGCTGGCGCAAAGCACTTGGCCGGCGGCGGTTACGTTTTTATTTGCGGCAGCCGATAGCGTGCCGGCGCTGTTACGCGGGCACGGTCGGGAAAAACTGGCGGTGCGCGTGCCGGCACATGATGGGGCCCGCCGCTTGTGTGCGCTGTTGGGCACGCCGCTGGTGTCCACTTCGTGCAACCGCAGCGGACGGCGGGCTTTGCGGCATCAGCGCGAGGTGCGGCGCTGCTTTGGAAGGGATGTGTATGTGGTTAACGGCCGCTGCGGCGGATCGAAGCGGCCGAGCCGGATTGTGGATGCGCAGAGCGGGGTGTATTTGCGCTAGAGGCTACCTGAAAGTTGTTTCAGGTAGCCTTTATCCTTCTTTGCCAATTCGGCAGCGGTTTGCTATAAGGCAATCTATAGTTGATTAAAAATAATAAACAATGAGGTAGCTATGCGTTTGGGCGGGTTGTGCTGTTGGGTGGCGGGTGTGCTGCTGGCTTTTTTGTTGCCGGCAGCACATTTTGTTGCCGTTGCCTCAGCTTCGGCGCTGCTGCTCGCCCTGATTGGCTGCTTCCGGCGCGCCCGTGGGGCGTGGTGGCTGCTGTGCGGGCTGCTTTACGGCGTGTGGCGGGTGCAGTTGGCGCTATCGCAGCAGTGGCCGGCGGAACCGGAGTTTCAACGGGTGCGGCTGGATTTTCAGGTAGCCTCGGTGGCGGCGGATACGGCGGGCTGGCGGATGAGCATTGGCAGGCGTTTCGGGTGTTGGGCATCAATCATCTGATTAGCGTGTCGGGGCTGCACATCGGTATGGTGGCGCTGGCGGCAGCGTATTTGGCGCGGCTTTTTCTGCTGCGCCTGCCGATGGCCGAGCCGCGACGCTGGTATTTGGCGGCGGGCTTGGCAGCGGCTTTGTTTTATTCGGCATTGGCCGGCTTCGGCGTGCCGATTCAGCGCAGTTTGCTGATGCTGGCGGTGTTTGCCTGGCAATGGTATCGGCGCGGCAGCCCTGCGCCGTGGCGGGCTTGGTGGCAGGCTTTGGCCGTGGTGCTGCTGTTCGACCCGCTCTCGGCTTTGGGTGTGGGCTTTTGGTTTTCCTTCGGCGCGGTGGCGGCGCTGATTTGGGTGGCACAAGGGCGGCTGGAGGCCATGCCGGATGACGATGCACCAGAAGGCGGCTGGCTGCGTACGGCCAAGCATTCCGGCAAATGGCGCATCGCGCTGCGTGTCCAATATGCGGCCACGCTGTTGGGGTTTTGGCAGGCCGGGCAGGTATTCGGCACCGTGCCGCTGGCCGCGCCTTTGGCCAATGCGCTGCTGATTCCGTGGTTTTCCTGGGTGTTGGTGCCGCTGGCTTTGCTGGCGGTGCTGCTGCCGTTTGAAGGCTACCTGAAAATGGCGGCTGCCATCAGCGAATACACCATGGGCGCGGTGGTGTGGGCGGGCGGCATCGTGCCCACCGGCGCACTGGCGCATTTGCCGCCGCTGTTTTGGCTGGCCGTGTTGGCCGCGCTGGCAGTGTGGCTATTACCGCGCGGCCTGGGATTGCGGCCTTGGGCGGCGCTGGTGTTGGCGGCATCCTGCCTGTATCGCACGCCCGCGCCGGAGCACGGCACGGCGGCGGTGCGGATTGTGGACGTAGGGCAGGGGCTTGCCTTGCAGGTGCGCACGCAAAACCATTGGCTGCTGTTCGACACCGGCACGGCAGGGGCGGCACAGACGCAGCTGGTGCCCAACCTGCTGGCGCAGGGGCTGCCGCCGCCCGATGTGCTGGTGCTCTCGCATCACGATACCGACCACGACGGTGGCTTCCCCGCCGTTCAGGCAGCCTTTGCGCCGCACAAACTGTATGCCGGCCAGCCGGAAGCCTATGCCGGCGCAGCCGAATGGTGCGCCGGCGGCACCACGTGGGAATGGGACGGCGTGTATTTTGAATTCCTCACCCCGCCGCGAAACCCCGAAGCCGATGACAACGAACAAAGCTGCGTGTTGCGCGTGTTGGCCAACGGGCAGGCCGTGCTGGCGGGCGGCGATTTGGGCATCGCGGGCGAGCGCTGGCTGGTGGGCACATATAGCGATTCGCTGCACAGCCAATTATTGGTGCTGGGGCACCACGGCAGCCGCTCTTCATCTGATTCGGCCTATCTGAATGCCGTGGCGCCTGAAGCAGCGGTGGCGGCCAACGGTTTTGCCAACCCCTACGGCCACCCCGCCGCCATTGTGCGGCACCGCCTCTCCGCCCACCGCATCCGGCTCTACACCACCGCCCGCAGCGGGCAGCTGGATTTCGTGCTGGGGCAGAGCGGGGCAATGCAGCCGCAGTGCTTGGGCAGGAGGTTTTGGCAGCGCAAGCCGTTTGAGGAATGAGGGTTTCAGGTAGCCTGTTGGTGGATTGAGAGGCTACCTGAAAATCTTGCCGCTACTTCATCACTCGCCCGCGTTCAGCAGCCGTTTGCGGTACAATGTGCGCCCTTCCTGTTTCCAATCAGGCTACCTGAAAGCGCGTAGCCCAACCCCTCCGCAAGCCCGAAATATGACCGCCCCTGTTTATATCCCCCTGCGCCAACACACCGAATTTTCCATCACCGACGGCACTTTGCGCATCAAAGAGCTGGTGAAGAAGGCCTCCGCTTTCGGCCTACCCGCGCTGGGCATCAGCGATTTGATGAACACGTTCGGCCTGGTGAAATTCTATAAAGCCTGCCGCGGCGCGGGCATCAAGCCGGTGGTGGGGGCGGATGTGTGGGTGGCGAATCCGGAAAACCCCGAGCAGCCTTTCCGCGCCATGCTCTTGGTGCGCAACGAAGCGGGCTACCGCCGCCTGTGCGAGCTGCTCACCCGCGCTTATGTGGGCACGGATCGCAATGTTGCCCACGCCGAGCTGGAGCCGCAATGGCTGGCCGAAGGCGGCAACGAAGGGCTGATCTGCCTGTCCGGCGCGCATTTGGGCGAAGTGGGCCGCCAGCTGATGAACGGCCATGACAGCGCCGCCTGCGCCGCCGCGCAGAAATACGCGCAATGGTTTCCCGATGCTTTTTATTTGGAACTGCAAAGGCTACCTGAAAAACCGGAATGGGAAACTTCGGTTTCAGGTAGCCTCAAATTGGCGGCAGAGCTGGGCTTGCCCGTGGTGGCCACCCATCCGGCGCAGTTTTTAAACCCCGACGATTTCAAGGCGCACGATGCGCGCGTGTGCATTGCCGGCGGCTGGGTGCTGGCCGATAAACG
Organism: Eikenella sp. HMSC061C02; assembly: GCF_001809035.1. Classification (NCBI taxonomy): domain Bacteria; kingdom Pseudomonadati; phylum Pseudomonadota; class Betaproteobacteria; order Neisseriales; family Neisseriaceae; genus Eikenella; species Eikenella sp. HMSC061C02. The sequence goes on along the minus strand of NZ_KV795509.1, from coordinate 22,806 downwards.
CCGCCCGCGCGATTTTGTGGCCGGCCAGTATTTTGCTTCGCCGGAAGAGGTGGCCGCCCGTTTTGCCGATTTGCCCGAGGCATTGCAAAACACGGTGGAAATCGCCAAGCGCTGCAACCTCACGCTCACGCTGGGCAAAAACTTCCTGCCGCAGTTTCCCACGCCCGACGGCATGAGCTTGGACGACTATCTCGCCCACTTATCCAACCAAGGCCTGCGCGAACGGCTGGCCGCGCTTTATCCGGATGAGGCGGAACGCGAACAAAAGCTGCCGGAATACCAGGCGCGGCTGGATTTCGAGCTGGGCACCATCGTGCAGATGGGCTTCCCGGGCTACTTCCTGATTGTGGCCGACTTCATCAACTGGGCGAAAAACAACGGCTGCCCGGTGGGACCGGGGCGCGGCTCGGGTGCGGGCTCGCTGGTGGCTTATTCCTTAAAAATTACCGATTTAGACCCGCTGCGCTATGCGCTGCTATTTGAGCGTTTCCTCAATCCCGAGCGCGTGTCGATGCCCGACTTCGATATCGACTTCTGCCAAAACAACCGCGGCCGTGTGATTGAATATGTGCGCCAAAAATACGGCTTCGAGGCGGTGAGCCAGATTGTTACCTTCGGCACCTTGTCGTCTAAAGCCGTGATCCGCGACGTGGGGCGCGTGCTGGAGCTACCCTTTGGCGTGTGCGACCGGCTCTCCAAGCTGATTCCGCTGGAAGCCAACAAACCGCTGAACTTGGAAAAGGCGATGGAGGCCGAGCCGGAAATCGCCAAGGTGCTGGAAGAGGAAGAGGCCGAAGAGCTGATGGAGCTGGCCAAAAAGCTGGAAGACCTCACGCGCGGCCTCGGTATGCACGCCGGCGGCGTGTTGATTGCGCCGGGCAAGATTTCCGATTTCTGCCCGGTGTATCAGGCCGACGAATCCGCCTCGCCCGTTTCCATGTATGACAAAGGCGACGTGGAAGACATCGGGCTGGTGAAGTTCGACTTCCTCGGCCTGCGCAACCTCACCATTATCGAGATGGCGCAGGAATTTATTGCGCAAACCACCGGCGAGCGCATCGATGTGAACCACATCGACCTCACCGACCAGCAAGCCTATGAGGTATTCCGCAAGGCCAACACCACGGCGGTGTTCCAGTTTGAATCCACCGGCATGAAAAAGATGCTGGCGCAGGCCAACACCACCAAGCTGGAAGAAATCATCGCCTTTGTGTCGCTCTACCGCCCCGGCCCGATGGATCTGATTCCGGATTTCATCGCCCGCATGAAAGGCGCGCGCTTTGAATATATGCACCCGCTGCTCGAACCCGTGTTGCAACCCACCTACGGCATCATGGTGTATCAGGAGCAGGTGATGCAGGCCGCGCAGGTGATCGGCGGCTATTCGCTCGGCGGGGCAGACTTATTGCGCCGCGCCATGGGCAAGAAGAAGCCCGAAGAAATGGCGAAACACCGCGAAATCTTTGCCGAAGGCGCGGCCAAGCAGGGACTTGCCCGCGAAAAAGCCGATGAAATCTTCGACTACATGGAAAAATTCGCCGGCTACGGCTTCAACAAGTCCCATGCCGCCGCCTACGCCCTGGTGGCCTACCAAACCGCCTGGCTCAAAGCCCACTACCCGGCCGAATTCATGGCCGCCACCATGTCGAGCGAGTTGGACAACACCGACCAGCTCAAGCTGTTCTACGACGACGCGCGCGACAACGGCATCCGCTTCCTGCCGCCCGATGTCAACCATTCCGGCTACCACTTCCAGCCCGACGCCCAACGCCGCATCCGTTATGCCCTGGGCGCGATTAAAGGCACCGGCGAAGCCGCGGTGGAAGCCATTGTGGCCGCGCGAGAAGAAGGCGGCACGTTTAAGAGCCTGTTCGATTTCTGCGAGCGCGTGAGCCGCCAGCACATCAACCGCCGTACCATCGAAGCCCTGGTGCGCGGCGGCGCGTTTGACAGCATCGAGCCCAATCGCGCCCGCCTGCTTGCCAACATCGACCTGGCCATGAGCAACGCCGAGCAGCAGGAAGAAAATGCCAACCAAGGCGGCCTGTTCGATATGGTGGAAGATGCGATTGCCCCCTTGGAAATGATCGACGTGCCCGCCTGGTGCGAAGCCGAGCTTCTGGCCGAAGAAAAACAGGCCATCGGCTTCTATTTTTCCGGCCACCCCTTCGGCCCGGCCGAAAAAGAAGTGCGCCAATTCGCCCCCACCCGCCTCTCCCAGCTCAAGCCCAACGACAACGTGCGCGTGGCCGGCTTCGCCACCTCCATCCGCAGCATGGTGGGCAAACGCGGCAAAATTGCCTTCATCACGCTGGAAGACACCGGCGGCAAAGCCGAAGTGATGATTAGCGGCGAAACGCTCGAGCAGCTTGGCCGCGACACCCTGCGCGCCGACCAAGTGTTGATTGCCGAATGCCGCATCAGCCGCGACGACTACGGCGGCGAAGACGGCCTGCGCATCATCGCCAACCGCGTTTATACCCTGCAGGAAGCCCGCAGCCACTACGCCCGCGCCCTCACCCTGCACCTCGCCCCCCACCATGACATCTCCCGCCTGGCTGAACTGTTGCAACGCGGCGGCGACGGCAAACGCGTCCCCCTGCGCCTGCACTACGCCAACGGCCAAGCCAGCGGCGAGCTCATCCCCGATAGCCGCTGGCAGCCCTGCCTGACCACCGAACTCTTGGAAGAACTGGTGTCGCTCCTGGGCGAGCGGCAGGTGGGAGTGAATTGGTAGGGGCTACCTGAAAAGTATTGTGCCGATAGCAATGGATTGGGCATTGATGCTCGGCATGATGAAATCAGGCTACCTGAAAAGTTTCTGCAGCAAGGTAGGAAGGTTTTCAGGTAGCCTGTGGTGATTTGGGTGGTAATAAATGTTTATCGGGGAGGGGTGCACACTCGATCGTTATATTGGGCAGGTTAGCTGCCAGTATTCCCGTATGGCATTAACACCATTAGCCGGCCAGACTCACCAGCAGCTGCCGGATGGCGGGCCAGGCTTCGCCGGTTTCTGCGCCTTTGATGATGCGGTCGATGCGGGCGCATTCTTGCAGGGCGGATATGAGGCGCGGGGTGGCGATGCGGCGCACGGCCAGGGGGGCAAGTTGCTGTTTGCTGCCCCACAGGCGCAGGCTGTTGCGCACTTGGGCTACGGTTTGCCCTTGTTTGAGGGCGGCGGTGAGGCGGATGAGGGTACGGATGTCGTCGGCCAGCATCCACAGCAGCATCACAGGCTCTTCGCCGTCGGCTTCGAGGCCTTCGAGTAGGCGCACCACGCGGGCGGGTTCGCCGCTCATCCAGGCGGCGGCAAGCTGGAATACGTCGAAGCGGGCTACGTCGGCCACGGCGGCTTCGGTTTCGGCAATGCTCAATTCGTGGCCGGCGGGGTAGAGCAGGGCGAGTTTGTCGATTTCCTGCTTGGCGGCCAAGAGGTTGCCTTCCACGCGCTCGGCAAACAGGGCCAGCGCTTCGTTGTCGATAGATAATTGATGCTGCGCGAGGCGGCCGCGTATCCAGCCGGGCAGGGCTTGGGCATCAATGGCTTTGGCTTCGACCACAGTGCCGCTGCGGCTGAGGGCGGCAAACCATTTGGCTTGGGTTTGGGCGCGCTCGAGCTTGGGTAGGAGGATGACGGTTACCGTGTCGGGCGGGAGGTTGGCGGCCAGTTGTTCGAGGGCTTCGCCGCCGGCTTTACCGGGCTTGCCGCCGGGCAGGTGGATTTCAAGCAGTTTGAGTTCGGCAAACAGGCCTATGCTGTTGGCGGAGGCGAGGAGGTCTTGCCAGTCGGCGGCGGTGTCGGGGGTGTGGGTTTCGCGGTTCAGGTAGCCTTGCTCTTTAGCAGCGGCACGGATGGCATCTAAGGCTTCTATCCGCAGCAGGGCTTCTTCGCCATGCAGCACATACAGCGCTTGCAGGGGCTGTTTGAGCTGCGGCAGCAGGCGTTCGGTGCTGATGGCGGCCATTATTCGGCTTTCAGGTAGCCCAGGCGGCGCACGAGCTGGCGGGCGGCATCCACTCGCATATCGGCCAAGAGCTGGGCTTCTTCTTCTTGTTTACCGAGGATTTCGCTGTCGCTGTAGTCCAGCGTGCGGTATACGGTAATCATCATCGGCTCGCCCATGGCTTTTTCGCCGCGCCAGGCTTGGGCGGACACTTTGAGCTCCAGCTGGTATTCGGTTACCGTGCCGGAGAGGTTAAGGGTTTGGATATTTTTATTGGTTTGGATATTGGTTACTTTGATGATGGCATCGGCAAAGGCGCTGTCGAGCTTGGCGTGGCGGCGCAGCAGTTCGGTTTCGATATTTTGCTGCAATTCGCGCCCTTGTACGGCCCAGGTTTGATAGGGCAGGGGCGGGTTGAGCGCGGGGTCGCTGCCGGCCAGGCGGAAGCCGCAGGCGGCCAGCAACAGCAAAAAGGGCAGCATCAGATATTTTTTCATGGTGTTTCCTTGGCTTGCGCCGCAAGAGACGGCGGCTAGGGACGTATTCTAGCGGATTGTGGATGGGGGAGGCTACCTGAAAAGTGGCAGCATGGGCTTTCAGGTAGCCTTTGTTATAGCGATACCACCACCGAGCCCATAAACCGGTCTTGCAGGGTGCGCCGTTCGAATTTGGGAATCAGCAGCATGCCCAGGCAAATGAGATACGCCAAACCGGCCGGCCAATGGAAGAAAATCAGCAGCAACACAAAAGCCGCTTCCCGAGCCAATACCGTGCCGAGAAAGCCAGGATTGCTGCCGTTTTTGTCTAACACACGGATGCGGAATAGCCATTTGCCGAGCGACTGCCCTTTCAGCGACATCAATATGGTTTGCAGCAGCATATAAGCCAGCATCGGCAGCAGCACCAAATGGAAATCGTTGTTGCCGGGGAAGTAATATAGCAAAGCTTGCAGCAGGGCATAGGCTAGGCCGAAGTTTAGGGCGGCGGCCGCGATTCGTTTCCAAGCAGGGGCAAGCCGATATACCTTGCCGTTTTCTAAGCGGACTTCTGGGTTCATAAGGTGGTTGTGTATGTATGGTGGATTAAAGTCAGAGTGGGGTAAGGAGAACTAGCGCAGCAGTATCCTTCTTTTGATTCAATATGATATAAGAGCTAAACAGGCTATCTGAACATTCTGCGGCATGCACATCCTTTAAAACCAATAGTCCCGCATGGCTGCCAATAATTCCGGGGTGATTGCGTATCCGCAATTTTCACCGATGACGCTGTCGATGCCGCAATAAGGGCAGCATGCCGTGTATTGCCCGTCGTTTTCCGGCACAAAGTCGCCTTCCTCCAGCTCGGTGGAGCGGAAGATGGCGAGGCAGGAGAAGCAGCCGCAACGCTGGGGTGGCAGCAGATAGGCTTTATTCTTGAAAGAAAATTGGTGTGCGGCGATGGCAGCGGCGCCCAATGCCTCATCTGTTGATAGGTTGGTCATCTTGTTTCCAGAAGAGGAGGCTACCTGAAAACGGCTGGGCATTTTCAGGTAGCCTTTCAGGATGGTTTAAGGCTGCATCTGCAAAGTTTGTGCAGAATCGGCAGTGCCAATCTGTTTTGCCCTGCATTTATGCTGTTGGGCATACATACTTGAGCGACAAACTTTATTTGCGCCCGCATCAGCGAAGGCGGTTTAAGCCTAGCGCATAGGTTCGCCCGTTTTGCCAAGCAAACCACCAATACAGGCGCATATTCGGATTATCGGGCTTGCTCATGCGGCAAAACGCAAAGGCCTGATTGTGGATACACGCCATCGGCATCGCTCGGAGCTCAGACGGCAGCAAGGTTTTCCATTCGTGAATTTTTTGCGCGGAAGAAGTTTGCAGTCGGCATTCGCCCGTGCCTTGGCACACCGGCGACCATGGGCTGTTGCCGTTTTTCCCGTCCATCATCCATTGCGCGCCGCGCTGGTAATAGCGCATCTGCATCTGCGTGGGGCGCTGGTCTTTATCCAGCAGCACATATTCGCCGGCATCGGATGCGTCCAAACCGGCCGCGAATGCGCTGCCGGCCAAAGCCAGCCACAAAACCATGATTTTGGCAATTTTCATAAAATTCTCCCAAGAAGAAACCCTTGCTTATTCCTACAGAAGCGTGGGTTGATTGAGCAAACAGCGCAGCTTGCTTTCTAGCAGACCAAAGCAGCCTGCACCTTAGTTTGCAGTTTAGACAGATACTCAAGCGGCATTATTAAGGCTACCTGAAAAACCTTTTATCGTTTTCAGGTAGCCTTATCCTTGCTTTAAGCCAACTTTGCTTTAATCAACTCCTGCACCTGCGCAGGATTCGCTTTGCCTTTACTAGCCTTCATCACTTGTCCCACAATCGCATTCAGGGCTTTTTCGTTGCCAGATTTGAACTGCTCCACGGCTTTGGCATTGTTTGCCAGCACTTCGTCCACCATGGCTTCAATCGCGCCGGTATCGGTCATTTGCTGCAAGCCGTGTTTTTCGATGATTTCGGCGATGGTGGCTTCTGGCTCTGCCCACATGGCTTCAAAGGCTTTTTTCGCCAACTTGCTGCTTAAAGTGCCGTCAGCAATTTTACCTACCAACGCAGCGAGGCGCGGAGCGGTAATCGGGCTGTCGGCAAGTTCCATGCCTTCTTTGTTCAGCGTGGCGGCGAGTTCGCCGTTCATCCAGTTGGCAGTCAGCTTACCTTGTCCGCTGGCTTTGGCAGCTTCTTCAAAATAGGCAGCCTGCACGCGGCTGGCGGTGAGCAAGCGCGCGTCGTAGTCGCTCACGCCGTAGTCCGCCACGAAACGTACCGCCATTTCTTTCGGCAGCTCGGGCATTTCTGCTTTGGCTTTTTGCAACCGGTCGTCTGAAATGATGACGGGTAGCAAATCGGGATCAGGGAAGTAGCGGTAGTCGTGCGCGTCTTCTTTCAGACGCATCACGCGGGTTTCGCCTTTTTCAGGGTCGAACAGCATGGTTGCCTGCTGTACTTTGCCGCCGTCTTCCAAAATCTCGATTTGCGCTTCCACTTCGTAATTAATCGCCTGTTCCAAGAAACGGAAGGAATTAAGGTTTTTAATCTCGCGGCGCGTACCAAATTCCGCTTGACCTTTCGGACGCACGGATACGTTGGCATCGACGCGGAACGAACCTTCCGCCATATTGCCGTCGCAGATGTCCAGCCAGGTTACCAAGCTGTGTAAGGCTTTGGCGTAGGCAACGGCTTCGGCGGCGGAGCGCATTTCGGGTTCGGATACCACTTCCAACAGCGGCGTGCCGGCACGGTTCAGGTCGATACCGGTTGCACCGTTCAAGCCCTCGTGCACGGATTTGCCCGCATCTTCTTCCATGTGCGCGCGGGTTACGTTGATGGTTTTCACATCGTCGCCAACTACGATTTCCAATTTGCCGTGTTCGACAATCGGCAAATCTAACTGGCTGATTTGATAGCCTTTTGGTAAATCAGGATAGAAGTAGTTTTTGCGGTCGAACACGTTTTTCTGATTGATTTTCGCATCCAAAGCCAAGCCTAATTTGATGGCTTTTTCAACAACTTCGCGGTTCATTACCGGCAGTACGCCCGGCAACGCGCATTCCACCACGCTGGCGTGCGCATTGGGTTCCGCACCGAATGCAGTCGATGCGCCGCTGAAGATTTTGGATTTTGTGTTGAGTTGGACGTGGATTTCCAGTCCGATTACGGTTTCCCAGGTCATAAGGGGTCTTTCTGTTGAAGAAGGGTTAATCGGTTCGTAAGGGTTTCCGGTTGGGCAGAGGCTACCTGAAAACCCAGATTCTATCTTTCAGACGGCCTTTTGCCGCTATTTTCTGCGCGGCTGGAAGCCGGGAAGCTGCCAGTGGAAGCGGTAGGCGGCTAGCCGCAGGAATAGGCCGGCGGCAAACAGCAGATGCAGGGTAAAGGCGTTTATCCAGCCGATTCGCGCGAGGAAATACATCAGCCCGCCGATGAAGATGGCAACGCTGCCGTAGAGGTCGGCACGCAATACGATGGGCACGTCGTTTACCAAAATATCGCGGGCAATGCCGCCGCCCACAGCGGTTACAAAGGCGAGCACGATCACGCCGAACAGGTTGAGCTGCAGGCCGATACCGATTTGCGCACCGGTGATGCTGAAGGCGGCCAGGCCGATGGCGTCGGCAATCAGGAAAGCGGCGGCAAGGTGGGTGCGGCGGTAGCGTTGCACGCGCAGCAGCCAGGCGATAGTGAGGGTGGCGAATACCACAATCAGCGCATCAGTATGCCGGAACACCTGCGGCACATGTCCTACCAGCGCATCGCGCATCATGCCGCCGCCCACGGCGGTGAGCAAGGCGGTGATGATCACGCCGAGCACGTCGAGCCGCTTGCTGTAGCCGACGAGGTAGCCGGACACGGCGAAGGCGGCGGTGCCGATGATTTGGATGAAGTCGGTGGTGGTCATGGTTTCAGGTAGCCTTGCAGGCAGTGTTAGGTGGTTAAATAGGTTTTCAGACGGCCTTAGAGGCTACCTGAAAAGTTTCATGGGTTGTGCATTCATGCTGGTTAGTAACCTTAAACTGCTTTCAGGTAGCCTTAATCTGCATTGTTGCCGTTTAACTGCTTGAACTGCCGATAACTGTCGAGCAGGCGGCTTTGGTAGAGGCCGCTGCCGGAAAGGGTAATCATCAGGTAGTTTTGGGCGCGGGTCATGGCAACGTAGAGCAGGCGCGTGTTGTCGGCCTCTTGGTTTGCATCTTTATGCTTCAAGGTACAGATGCCCATCAACATCACGCGTTGGAATTCGAGACCTTTGCTGCTGTGCATAGTAAAGACGGCAACGGCGTTGTCGTGCGGATTGTAGGCCTTTTTGCTGCCGCCGTAATGCAGGGAGTGGCGGATGCCTTTTTGTTTCAACAGTTTGGCTACGTCGTTGCATTGTTCTTTGTTGTAGCAAATGACGGCGATATCTTGCGACGGAATGCGGTCTTTGAGCCATTTGTCGAGGCAGCGGGCAAGGTAGTCGAGCTCGCCCTGCCAGTCGGGGCATTCTTTGATGTAGGGCGAAATGCCGTTTACACCTGCAGCCTCGGGCTCGACCAGCGGTACGCCGTCTTCGCCGCTTTCGTACGGCTGCATTTTGTTTTGGGCAAACAGGTAGGCGAATCCGATGATTTCTTTGGTATTGCGGTAGTTCAGGCGCAGGATGGTAGTGCGGCCTTGGGCTTTGATGCCGACGCTGGATAGGGTGAAGCCCAAGCCTGTGCCGCTTTTTTTGTAGATGGCCTGGGCATCGTCGTAGAGCAGCAGCAAATGGCCGTTGTCAGCGTCGAGCATATGCACGCTCAGGCGCAGCCAGTCGGCTTCGAAATCGTGGCCTTCGTCAATGAGCACTGCGTCGTAGCGGCCGCCGGGCAGTGTGCCGTCGTGCATGGCTTGCAGCACGGTCAGCGGGGCGTGTTCGTAACCGGGCAAGTGGCGGTAGCGCTCGGGCGTGTCCAGCCCGTATGCTTTTTGCAGTTTGCCGCACCATTGGTGGAAACTGCACACTTCCACTTTTTCCGCCAAGCCTTTGTCGGCCACGGCGGTACGTAATTTATCGGCCAATACGCGGTTGTAGCACAGCACTAAAACGGGTTTGTCGGACTGTTCGGCCAGATATTGGCAGCGCATCAGCAAAATCAGGGTCTTGCCGCTGCCTGCCACGCCGTGGATGACGCGGTGGCCGCCGCCGATGCTGCGGGCAAGCTGCTCCTGTTGGATGTCCATGATTTTGATGATGTCGGGTGCGGCGATGGGGTGCGGCACAGAGTCGGCAGCTGGGTGCTCAGGCTGCTGTTCCGTTTTGCCGTCAGCTTGGTCGGCAGAGAAGAGTTCCTGCTGCTCGGGCGGGTTGATGCGGACTTCGGGAAACAAATGCCAACGGATGAGGTCGGTTTCGCTGCGGCTCAGGCTGCATTCGATGCGGTAGGGGAACATGGCGGCCAGCCTGTCGGCGATGTGCGCGTTGTCCTGCCCGCTTTTCAAATCGTCTTTATACAGCGTTTGCGTGTGCGGCATCAGATGGTCGAATTTGGCAATGTCGGTAATTTTGGCGATGTCGCTGCGGTTGAAACGGGTAAAAACTACGCCGTGCGCGTAGGGGATGCGCAGCCTGCCTTTGTATTCACCCTCGGTGTGCTGCAAGCGGGTTTCTTTTGATAACAAGTCGATGATTTGGAACATATAGCCGCGCGCCTGCTCCAGCGGGTGCTTGACTGTTTTCGCGGTGTGCTCGAACACCATTTCGCATTCGGTCTGGGTCATGCGCCTAAAGCTGTTGCCCGCCCAGTCCTTTACTTCCAAGCACAGCAGCCCCCTGTTTGGAAACAGTACGAGGAAATCGGCATACAGCCGTTTCTTACCCATCGGCACGTTGTACCAAACGATGCAGTCTTCGGCCAAATATTCGCGCAGGAAATCGGCGGTTTTACGCTCGCCTGCAGTCATGGCTTTGCGGATGTGCTCGCTCAGTTCGGGGATAAACTGTGGCATAAATGTTTTCCTCTTTAATCTTTGTTTTCCGTTTTAAATTTTCAGGTAGCCTCATGAGTAGGGAAGCGGTATGGGTTACAAATACCTAATTTATAAGCTATTCCTAGTTTTAAACTTGCCAACCAAGCCTTCATATTTTTTGAGTAGTTTGGCGTAGTTTTCTGGGATTTTGGGTTGGTGCATTACTTCAGGCTATCTGAAAAAGATGATTCAAAACAATAATGCTACGAATTCTACTATTTTCAGGTAGCCTTTCAGACGACATCAAAGGCTACCTGAAAACTTTCACGCCGGCGCTTTCGTGTGCCAATCACTCGCCAACTGTACTTGATGCGCTGCGCCAAGAATTTTGGCTTCGGAGAAGTGGTTGCCGATAAATTGCACGCCGATGGGCAGTCCGCTGCTGCTGAAACCTGCGGGCAGGGTCAGGGCGGGCAAACCGGCCAGATTCACGGCGATGGTGTAGATGTCGGAAAGGTACATCTGCACGGGATCGTGGATGTCGCTGCCGAGTTTCGGGGCGGCGGTGGGCGCAGTTGGGGCGAGGATGAAATCACATTGCGCGAAGGCCGTCTGAAAATCGTTGGCAACGAGGCGGCGCAGTTTTTGGGCTTTCAGGTAATAGGCATCGTAGTAGCCGTGCGACAACACATAAGTACCGATCATGATGCGGCGTTTGACTTCGCTGCCGAAGCCTTCGGCGCGGGTGTTGCTGTACATTTCTTCCAGGTCGCCAAATTGGGCGGCGCGGTGGCCGTAGCGCACGCCGTCGTAGCGGGAAAGGTTGGTGCTGGCCTCGGCGGAAGCGAGGACGTAATAAGCGGGGATAGACAGGGCGGTTTGAGGCAGAGAAACTTCAATGGTTTCAGCGCCTTGTGCTTTTAAAAGGTCAATGACGTTTTGCAAAGCAGCCTGCACATCAGCATCCGCGCCTTCGCCGAAATATTCTTTAGGCAGGCCGATTTTTATGCCTTTAAGCGGTTTGTCCAAATCGCGGGTGTAGTCTTCTTTTCTGCGTTCCAAACTGGTGGAATCGCGCTCGTCAAAGCTCGCCATTGCATTAAGCAAAATCGCGCAGTCTTCAGCGGTTTGCGCCATCGGACCGGCTTGGTCGAAACTGGAAGCGTAGGCAACCATGCCGAAGCGGGAAACCGTGCCGTAGGTGGGTTTGATGCCTGTGATACCGCAGTGGGACGCAGGCTGGCGGATAGAGCCGCCGGTATCTGAACCGAGCGCGACAGGAGCAAGGCGTGCGGCAACGACGGCTGCGGAGCCGCCGGATGAACCGCCGGGTACGTGCTCAAGATTCCATGGGTTTTTGGTTGCACCGTAGAACGAGGTTTCGTTAGTCGAACCCATGGCAAACTCGTCCATATTGGTACGGCCGAGCGTTACCATGCCTTCGTCAAGCAGATTTTGAACGACGGTGGCAGTGTAGGGGGAGACAAAGTTGTCCAGCATTTTGGAACCGCACGCACTGCGCCAACCTGTTTGACAGAAAATATCTTTGTAGGCGATGGGTACGCCGGTAAGCGCGGCGGCGGTACCTTGCGCGATACGCGCGTCGGCGGCACGGGCTTCTTCGAGGGTTTTGTCTTGGTCGAGGGTAATGTAGCCGTTGATAGCCGGGTTCTGCGCAGCAATGGCGGCGAGGTATTCGGTTGCCAGTTCGACGGCGGAGATTTGTTTGGATTGCAGCAGCTGGCTGGCTTGTTTGAGGGTGTATTGGGTCATTTTCGGGTCTTTCGGTTGAAAATAATTGGAGTTTTAAAGGGTTAATAGTGCAGGCTGCTTTTGAGGCCGTCTGAAAATATCAGCCTATCAATTTTTGGTAAGTATCCGGTTGGTTGAGCTGCGTGGCGGAACGGTACAGCAGCGATTGTTCGTCATTTTCATCATAATCATCAATATAAAACGCAAACAGCAATATGTCTTTTTCAGCACGATTGCCAAACAGGCCTTCTTGGTCGCATTGTTGTAGTGCGGCTATCAGGGTTGTTTCGTATTCGGTGCGTTTTTGCTGATAGGTGTCGTCATCATCTAGATTTTCTATGCTGCGGTATGCAACTTGGTAGAGCTCGCTTTGGTTTGCCAGCCAGTTATCTGAAGCATTCTGGATTTCGGTTTGGCCTTCATAAAGTGTACATCTGCCATCCCAAATCGCCTGCAGGATGGTGCAGTTTTTGTATTTTTTCCTGTGCTTGGCAGCAAAGGCTTCTAAATCCTGATGGGTAATCGCGGCGTTGCCTGCGGCAAAAAAGTCGTCTACCAGATAGAAATAATACGCGGCAACTTCTTTACCTGCCTGTTCGACCTGTTGATTGATACGGTTGAAACATTGGCGGATGTGGCTAACGGCGGCGGTGTGCAGGTGTTGTTGCTCGGTGGACATGGGGTTCCTTTAGTTTTCAGGTAGCCTTTGCTGTTTTGAGGCTACCTGAAAATTTTGCGGGCAGGTTTATTTGGCTGCGCTAATGTGGCCGCACACGGCTGGTATCATTTTCGCAGTGTGTTGCTCAAAATACCCGCAGAATTGGGTTTGCGGATGGCACATTTGCTCGGTTTGGTAAGCTTAGAGCGGAGGCGGAGTAGGCTTATCATGAATTGGTGTTTGCCATGGTCGCGTAGGATATCCAGTTTGTGTTTTCAGGTAGCCTTAAAGGGCTTGTGGCTACCTGAAAATTATTCCTCAATCACTTGCGGCACGATATATAGGCGGTTGTGCACTTCAGGAGCAACGGCTTGGTATTCAGCGGCGTGGTCGGTTTCTGTTACTTGGTCGGCACGCAGGCGCAGGGCGAGTTCGTGCGGGTGGGTCATTGGTTCGATGCCGTCGGTATTTACGCTCTGCATCTGCTCTACCATGGCGAAAATGCCGTTGAGCTCGTCGAGGGTGGAGGCTTTCTCGGCTTCGGTTAGGCTCAAACGCGAGAGGCGGGCGATTTTTTCAACGTCGGAAAGTGTAAGCGACATAAAAATTCCTTAAATTATGTTTAGCAAACAGCCCAATCTCAGGTATCATTACGCGTTTCTTTTGAGACTGGCTTGCAAAGTTAGAATTATAGCCTAAAAGCTTGCCTCTCGGCACGGCATAAGAATAAGGTTGCGCAAAGTAGTGCTGGTCTCTCCATAGGCTTGGTTTCTTTAAAGTATTCATCAGTATTCAAACGCTAGGATTTAAAGCAATGTTCCGCTTTCTTACCCGATATTTCTCTAATGATCTGGCCATCGATTTAGGTACGGCCAACACTCTAATTTACATCAAAGGCCGCGGTATCGTTTTGGACGAACCTTCGGTGGTGGCACTGCCCAGTGACATAAATAATAAAAATGCTACTGTAGCGGTGGGTGCGGAAGCCAAGCGTATGCTGGGGCGTACGCCCGGCGGCATTCAGGCGGTGCGCCCAATGAAAGACGGGGTGATTGCCGACTTTAATGTTACCGAAAAAATGCTCAAACACTTCATCCGTAAGGCGAATAACAGCCGCTTTGCCTCTGCACCGCGCATCGTGATTTGTGTGCCCTGCGGCTCAACCCAAGTGGAGCGCAAGGCGATTCACGATTCGGCACAGCAGGCTGGCGCGGCTTCGGTGAATTTGATTGAAGAGCCGATGGCCGCGGCTATCGGTGCAGGTCTGCCGATTGAAGAACCGACCGGCTCCATGGTAGTGGATATCGGCGGTGGTACCACCGAAGTGGGTATTATTTCTTTGTCGGGTGTGGTGTATTCCCATTCCGTTCGCGTGGCTGGTGATGCGTTTGATGAAGCCATCATCAATTATGTGCGCCGCAACTACGGTATGTTGATTGGTGAGGCTACGGCTGAAGAAATTAAAAAAGCCATCGGTACAGCCTTCCCGGGCAATGCTGTGCGTGAAATTGAAGCCAAAGGTCGCAATCTGGCCGAAGGTATTCCGCGTGCTTTCACTATCAGCTCCAATGAGGTGCTGGAGGCCTTGGCCGAGCCGTTGAATCAAATCGTGCAGGCAGTGAAAAATGCATTGGAGCAAACCCCGCCGGAATTGGGTGCGGATATTGCCGACCGCGGCTTGGTGCTCACCGGCGGTGGTGCGCTGCTTAATGGTTTGGATCGTTTGCTGGCCGAGGAAACCGGCCTGCCGGTGAGCATTGCTGAAGACCCGCTCACCTGCGTGGTGCGCGGTTCTGGTAAGGCACTGGATTTAATCGGCAAGATGAACTCTGTGTTTGTGCCCAATCCGTAATCTTTATTCCGGCATCCCGTGCGCTGCAAAACTGGCGCGGGATGCCGATCGGTTTATTTTGTATCAGACCTGCCTGCGCGGTGTCTTCAGTTTTCAGGTAGCCTGTATTCCCTTATGTCGCAAGAAATCAATTTTGTCAGCCCGATTATCAGCTCTGCCGGCAAGCTGGTGCTGCTGGGGATAGCCTCAATGGCACTGATGGTGTTGGACAACCGTTATGCGGCATTGCAGCAGGCTAAATCTTATGTGGCCACCGGGCTCTATCCCTTGCAATGGGTGGCACGCCAGCCGGCCGAATGGGCAAGCGGCAGCATGGTATTTATGCGTGACAAACGGCAACTACTTGCTGAAAACACTCATCTGAAAGAAGAAAACGCTCGCCTGAATATGCAACTGCAGCTGCAAGCACCAGCGGCACGAGAATTGAGCGAGCTGAAAACACTGAACCATTTGCAGCCACTGCTCGCGCCCAAGACGGTGCTGGCGGAGATTGTGTCTAACGGCCGCATTCCACGTGCCGATCGCCTGCTGATTACCAAAGGCAGCAGTAGCGGGATTCAGGTCGGGGATCCGGTAAGTGATGAAAAAGGCTTAATCGGGCAGGTAACCGGCGTGCAGCCAGCCACGGCAGAGGTTACGCTGATTAACAACCGTCAGTCGGTGATTCCGGCGATGGTGGCCGAAAGTGGCGTACGCACCTTGGTGTATGGACGTGGGGAGACGCTGGATTTGCGTTATTTCCCCGTGTCAGCCGAGTTGAAAGAGGGCGATTTGCTGGTTACTTCCGGCATCGACAGTATCTACCCGGCTGGCATCCCAATTGCCAAAGTAACGCATGCCGACCGCAACTCCGGCACGCCGTATTACCGTACGGTGCTAACACCGGCGGCCAATCTGAGTAGCAGCAGTTATGTGCTGGTGATTCCGCAAAAGTCGCAGTCGCCAGCTAGGTTACCTGAAACTGCTTCCGAGCCGCCAATCGAACAGGAGGCGCAGGAGTAAGCATGTCTCCAATCTACCCGCTTAAAGAGTCAACACCCAAACGCTGGGTAGCATTCAGTTTTTTACTGGTGCTGCTCATCGATTTCATCCCGGTTGCTTCACCATGGGTGTACCCCTTGCCTGATTTCACGCTGATTATGCTGGCGTATTGGTTGCTGCATAGGCCGCAGCTTGTCGGCATCGGCGTGGCGTTTTGTCTTGGCCTGTTGGTGGATATCGGTACCAACTCGCTATTGGGGCAGCATGGTTTGGCTTATAGCGTGGCTGCGTTTCTGATTGAACGTAACCGGCGGCAGATTGTGCTCAATTCTTTTGGCTGGCAGGCTGTAGCGGTGGCCGGCGCCATGTTGGTTAGCCAATTGGTGGTTTTCTTGGTTAGTCTGTTTCAACAGCAGCCGTTTCCCCTATGGAGACTGTGGCTGCCTTCAATCGTTACCGGCCTGTTGTGGCCGCAGTTGAACAATGTGATGCTCGCCATCGCCCATTACCGCCGTTCCCGCAAATGAAGTCGAGACGTCATTATACGCCCGTCAAAGCACCACCCCGTAGCCAGCGGAAGGATTATCTGCTGCGCTTGGTAGTGGCGTTTGCTATGGTTTTAATGTTCTTTGGCGTGTTGGTATGGCAGTTCGTGCGGCTTCAGGTAGCCCGGCACGAGGAATTTGTAGACAAAGCCGTTGCCAACCGGGTTTCCCTCATTCCCACTCCGCCGATTCGCGGCGAAATTACTGATGTGAACGGCGTGGTGCTGGCGCACAACTATCCGGCCTATTCGTTGGAAGTGATCCCCAACGAGTTGGAAATGAAAATTGAGGATTTGATACCTGCTTTGCGCCCATATGTGGAAATCAGTGAGGCCGATATGAAGCGCTTCCAGCGTTTCCGTGCCGAATCCCGCTCCTACGAACGTATCCCCCTGAAATTAAAACTGAGCACCGAAGAAGCCGCTCGGCTGGCTGCGGTGCTATTCCGTTTCAAAGGTGTGGAAGTGAACGCACGCACTTTCCGCGAATATCCCTACGGCGAGCTTACCACTCATATCATCGGTTATATTGGCCGCATCAGCGACAAAGACCGCGACCAACTGGAAAGCGAAGACCGCTATGAGCTTTATCGCGGTACCACCCATATCGGCAAAATGGGCTTGGAAAACTATTACGAGCAGCAGCTGCACGGCATGCCCGGCTATCAGGAGGTGGAAAAAGACGCGCAAGGCAATATTGTGCGCACTCTAAAAACCGCACCGGCAATAAGTGGGCAAACCCTGCGTCTGTCGCTTGATATCCGTATGCAGCAGAAGGCCAGCGAATTGTTGGGCAACCGGCGTGGTGCGGTGGTGGCTATCGACCCGCAAACCGGCGGGGTGTTGGCATTGGTGTCGAAGCCGACTTACGATGCCAACCTGTTTATTGATGGCATCGACAGCGATACGTGGAAAAGCCTGAACGACGACTGGCAGCGTCCGCTTATCAACCGCGTTACCCAAGGGCTGTATCCGCCCGGTTCTACTTTCAAACCATTTATGGGTATGGCCGCGCTGCAAAGCGGGCAGATTACCCCCAACACTGTGCTGCCTGCGCCCGGCGCATGGAGCATTCCCGGTAGCCGCCACCAGTTCCGTGATTCAGTGCGCAGCGGGCACGGTTCGGCCAATTTGGGTAAGGCCATCCAAGTGTCATCCGACACCTTCTTCTATCGCCTAGGCTACGAAATGGGCATAGAAAAGGCTTATCCCTATTTGGCGCACTTTGGTTTTGGTCAGCCTACCGGTATTGATTTGCCTAATGAATACAAAGGTATTCTGCCCAGCCCGGAATGGAAGGCACGCCGTTTTGCTAATTCGCGCAGCGAGGCGGCTCGGCAATGGAAGGCTGCGGATATGGTAACCATCAGCATCGGCCAAGGCTATAACGCCTACACACCGCTGCAGATGGCACATGCCACCGCCACGCTGGCCAACAACGGTGTGATGTACCGACCGCACTTAGTGCGCGAGCTTATCGACCATCAAAAGCAAACCCGCATCTTGGTTGGTATCCAACCCAGCGCTACTCTGCCATTCAAGCCAGAATATTTCACTTTCGTGAAACAGAGCATGGAGCGCGTGTTGCGTCCGGGCGGCACAGCCTGGCGCGTGGGTGTGGGGCTGAAATACAGTATGGGTGGTAAAACCGGTACGGCGCAGGTGGTGCAGATTCGGCAGGGCGCATCGTATAACGCCGCTGCGCTGGCCGAACGCCATCGGGACCATGCCTGGTTCATCGCCTTTGCGCCGGCACAGAATCCAAAAATAGCTATTGCGGTGCTGTTAGAAAACGGCGGCTGGGGCGCGAATGCCGCACCGGTGGCGCGCCAGTTGGCTGATTTCTACCTGTTGCAGCTGCAGGGCGAAAATGGCAAAAACCTGCCGTTGCCTAAACCCTCTGTGCCGGGAGATGGCGCGATGAGCCAGGCTGAGTATCCGCTGATTCATGCTCAAGCAGCACGCACCCTGTCTGCCTATCGGGCGGTTTCAGGTAGCCAGCCGGCTGCCGCATCCGAGGTTCGATAATATGCAACACCCGTCTGAACACGCTATCCGCCGCTACTGGCGGAAAATCTGGGATCCGATGGATATGTGGCTGTTCTACAGCATGCTGGCCATCTATGTGATGAGCCTGTTTTTGCTGTATTCGGCCGACGGTCAGAATATTGGTCAGCTGGAAAATAAAACTCTGCACACGATAGTAGGCTTTGTGCTGCTGTGGTGTATTGCCCGTACGCGGCCGCAGGTGCTGAGCAACTTTGCTATTGTGCTGTATGGGGTGAGTCTGCTGATGCTGGTGGGGGTGCACTTTTTCGGGGTGATTGTGAACGGCTCGCAACGCTGGCTGAATTTGGGCATTATTCGCTTGCAACCCTCTGAATTGATGAAAATTGCGCTGCCAATGACGGTGGCGTGGTATCTGCAACAGCACGAAACGGATCTGGGCTGGCGGCATTATTTGGCTGCATTGGTGCTGATAGCCGCGCCGGGCTTCTTGATTTTGAAACAACCTGATCTAGGTACAGCAGTGTTGATTATGGCGTCTGGACTGTTTGTGATATTTTTTGCTGGGTTGCCGTGGCGGGTGATTGCGGTGGCCGTGGTCGGCTTTTTTGCTTCACTGCCGCTGCTGTGGCAATACGGTATGCACGACTACCAGCGTACCCGTGTGCTGACCCTGCTCGACCCGACTAAAGACCCGCTGGGCGCGGGCTACCATATCTTGCAGTCGATGACCGCCATTGGCTCCGGCGGCGTGTGGGGCAAGGGCTGGCTTAACGGCACACAAACGCATCTTGATTACATCCCGGAATCTACTACTGACTTCATCTTCGCTGTATATGGCGAGGAGTTCGGCCTTATTGGCAATCTCTTACTGCTGGCGGTGTACACCATTATGCTGGGGCGTGGCCTTTATATTGCCGCCAAAGCCCCCACGCTCTACAGCCGAACCTTGGCCGGCGCGCTGACCATGACGCTGTTTTGCTATGTGTTTGTGAATATGGGCATGGTGAGCGGCATTCTGCCGGTGGTGGGCGTGCCGCTGCCGTTGGTAAGCTACGGCGGTACGGCCACGCTTTCTATCATGATTATTGTGGCTATGCTGATGGGCATCAGTAACCAGCAGAGTAAGATGTAAAGTTGGAGGCTACCTGAAAAAGGCTACCTGAAATTTCAGGTAGCCTTTGTTATGGATGGGATGCTTGCCGAGAAAAATGATGATATATGTGTTGAATTTGCAATATATTTGACCTGATACGGCATCTAGCCATGGTAAAGCTTTTGCCACCCGTATAGAATGTCGGCAGTTCTCCGGCCGATGCCGGGGTTATTCTTTTTGGTTGTTTGGAAATAAGTATTCCAGCTTCATGGAAGCAAGCGTTTTCAGGTAGCCTTGGCCACAGAAAGAGCATAATGAAGAAAACGGTTTTATTGGTTATCGATACCCAGCAGGCATTACTGGATAGGGGTGCTTATCGCGGGGCAGAAATGTTGGATGCCATCGGTCGAATGTTGCTTGCAGCCCGCACGCACGGGCGCGAAGTCATCTATGTTCGGCACAATGAGGCGGATTCGCCCTTTGCACCGAACTCGCACGGTTGGCAGATTGCTGCCGCCGTTGCACCGCAGGCCGGTGAGAAAGTAGTGGATAAATGGTATAACAGCGCTTTTCGCGGTACGGATTTGCTGGATTACCTGCGTGGCAACGGAGTTGAGCGTTTAGTGGTGGTTGGCATGATGACTGAATATTGCGTGGAAGCTACGGTACGGGCTGCCAGCGATTTGGGCTTTGAAGTGATTTTGCCAGAAGGTGCCAACAGTACGCTGGATAATGGCCGCTGGTCGGCTAAAGATCTGTATGAACACCATAATTTCGATATTATGCGCGGCCGTTTCGCAGCCATGCCGAGCGTAGATGAAGCCGTGGCGCTGTTGTCTGATTGATTTGATGTTTAACGAGAGAAGTGATGATTACTCATATCTTATATTTGTTTACTGGTTTGATTGTTTTAAATAATCCATTGATTGCGCTTGGTTATTTTGTGGATAAGACGGCAGGCTTCACGCTGAAGGAACAGCGCAAAACTGCACGCCTGGTGTCGATTAGTGCGTTTATTTGCATGGTGGTAGCCGGAGTGATTGGCACCCCGTTGTTGAAAGTTTTGGGCATTGGTATTCCGGCCTTCCAAATTGCCGGTGGTATTTTGGTGTTTGTGATTGCGATGAGCATGATGGGGGGGGAGGACAATCCGGTGAAACCCAATTTGAATAAGGAGCATTCAAGCCTACCGCCGGAGAAGCAATTCGCTTTTGCCGTGGTGCCAATGGCTACGCCGATTATTGTTGGCCCCGGTGGCTTTTCTATCGTGATTATTTACAGCAGCCATGTGGGGACGTGGCAGGGCGCATTGGAGCTGTTGATTGCCTGCTTTATGGTGGGGGTAACCTGCTATTTGATTTTGGCCGGCTCGGCCAGACTAAGCAAAATTCTTGGCAATGTTGGCATCAAGATCATCAACCGCGTGTCCGGCTTGCTGCTGGCAGCCATTGCGGTGGAGATTGTATTGGCTGGTTTGCGAAGCTTATTCCCGGCTTTGAAGATTATGGGTTAAGTTTGATGGTAGCAATGAAGAGCGGGTGGTGTGCCCGCTCTTTGTGTTTAAATTGTCACTCCACTACCTTGTGTCAATTTTAGTTATGTGACGATATGTTGTATCTAATGATGGATGTTCGCTTTCTAGTAACAGATTTAGGGTACAATCCCGAGTGCTACACTCTTCTTTTCTGACTCTTTATATTTGGAGACTGTTATGCCCCAATTGTCTGACGTGCAAATTGCCCAAGCCGCCAACATCCGACACATCGATGAAATCGCCGCCAAGCTCGGCTTGAAACCGGAACAACTGGAGCATTACGGCAAATATAAAGCCAAGATTAATCCGGCTGATGCATACAGGCTACCTGAAAAACGAGGTAAGCTTATTTTGGTAACTGCTATCAGCCCTACGCCTGCCGGGGAAGGGAAAACGACAGTCACCATTGGCTTGGCTGATGCGCTCAACCGTATTGGTAAAAATGCTGTTATCGCCTTGCGTGAGCCCTCACTCGGCCCGGTGTTCGGCATCAAGGGTGGGGCAGCCGGTGGCGGCTATGCCCAAGTGCTGCCAATGGAAGACATCAACCTACACTTTACTGGCGATTTCCATGCTATTGGTGTAGCAAACAACCTTTTGGCTGCCCTTATCGACAATCATATCCATCATGGTAATGCGCTCAATATTGATCCAAAACGGATTCTGTGGCGGCGTGCAGTGGATATGAATGATCGCCATTTGCGCAATATTATCGGTGGGTTAGGTAAAACCGCCGATGGTGTGATGCGTGATGATGGTTTTGATATAACTGTTGCCTCCGAAGTGATGGCGGTATTCTGTTTGGCTAAAGATATTGCTGACCTCAAACAGAGGTTGGGTAATATATTGGTGGCGTATACCAAAGACGGTAGTCCGGTGTATGCACGCGATTTGAAAGCACAAGGCGCAATGACAGTGCTGTTAAAAGATGCCATTAAGCCAAATCTTGTTCAAACCATTGAAGGAACACCTGCTTTTGTGCATGGCGGCCCGTTCGCTAATATTGCCCATGGATGTAATTCAGTTATCGCTACGCGCTTGGCTTGTCATTTGGCCGATTATGCCGTTACCGAAGCTGGTTTTGGTGCAGATTTGGGCGCCGAGAAATTTTGCGACATCAAGTGCCGATTGTCCGGTTTGCGGCCGGATGTTGCAGTGGTAGTGGCTACCGTGCGGGCATTGAAATATAACGGAGGCTTATTAAAAGATGAGTTGTCCGGTGAAAATCTGGCTGCATTGGAAAAAGGGTTACCCAATCTGTTGCGCCATATTGATAATCTGAAAAATGTATTTGGCTTGCCGGTGGTGGTGGCGCTCAACCGATTCAGTGCTGATACTCAGGCTGAATTGAATTTGGTGGCAGAAGCCTGTCGGCAGCGTGGTGCGGAAATATCATTTACTGAAGTGTGGAATAAGGGTGGTGCTGGTGGTGAGGGTTTGGCGCGTAAAGTAGCTGCTGCTGTCGAACAATCATCTGCACAATTCAGCTTCTCTTATGAAGTAGAGCAAAGTATCCCGGAGAAAATCCGCATGGTTGCACAGAAGATTTATGGTGCAGACGACGTGGATTTCAGTGCGGAGGCGCTGGCCGATATCGCTAATTTGGAAAGATTGGGGTGGGACAAGTTGCCCGTTTGTATGGCAAAAACGCAATATTCATTCAGTGATAATGCTAAGTTGTTGGGCGCGCCACAAGGTTTCCGCATCATTGTGCGTGGGTTGACGTTGTCTGCTGGAGCAGGGTTTGTTGTAGTGCTGTGCGGTAATATGATGAAAATGCCAGGTTTGCCAAAAGTGCCGGCTGCAGAGCGAATTGATGTGGATGACGATGGGGTAATTAGCGGATTGTTCTGAATAGTTTTAGCGTGAAAGAATTCATGGCCGGGTATTGCCCGGCTATTTTTTGTGCAAGTAGTTTTCAGGTAGCCGGTAGTTGGTTGTATTTGTGCTGGGTAAATTTCATTTCAGCT
>NZ_KV795508.1:0-5246 GCF_001809035.1 Eikenella sp. HMSC061C02 | reverse complement strand
CGGTTTGCTACGTTCAAATTTTTCCTTAGCCATGAGCTAATTCCTTTTCATATAAAGATCGATTAAAAGAACAAAGGCTACCTGAAAATTAGCTTCATCACCTGAAATGGTTTTCAGGTAGCCTGTAAAGACTGCCCATCTCAAAGGACAGCCTAGATTGCAAAGTTAACCTTTGCGGTCTGCTACTACTTTTTCTGCCACATGAGCCGGGGCTTCTGCGTATTTCTTGAACTCCATGGTGTAGGTGGCGCGACCCTGAGTAGCGGAACGCAGGTCGGTTGAGTAACCGAACATTTCGGCCAGCGGTACTTCGGCACGTACTTTCTTACCGCCAATACCGTCATCGTCCATACCCAGCACGATGCCGCGGCGACGGTTCAAATCGCCCATCACATCGCCCATGTATTCTTCCGGAGTTTCTACTTCTACAGCCATAATCGGCTCCAGCAGCACCGGAGAGGCTTTACGCATACCGTCTTTGAATGCCATAGAAGCGGCCAATTCAAACGCAATTTGCGAAGAGTCCACATCGTGGTAAGAACCGAAAGTCAGGCGGACGCGAACATCTACCACCGGATAACCGGCTACGATACCATTTTGCAGAGTGTCGCGGATACCTTTATCGACAGACGGGATGAATTCGCGCGGAATCACACCACCTTTAATTTCATCGATAAATTCATAGCCTGCACCACCCGGCTCCATCGGTTCCATTTTGATCACAACGTGACCATACTGACCTTTACCGCCAGACTGTTTAACGTGTTTAGCTTCGGATTCCACTTCTTTGCGGATGGTTTCGCGGTAGGCCACCTGCGGTGCACCCACATTAGCTTCCACACCGAACTCACGCTTCATGCGGTCCACGATAATTTCCAAGTGCAGCTCGCCCATACCGGAAATAATGGTTTGGCCAGATTCTTCATCAGTGCGCACACGGAAAGACGGGTCTTCTTTAGCCAAACGGTTCAGAGCGATACCCATTTTCTCTTGGTCGGCCTTAGTTTTCGGCTCAACGGCAATGTGGATTACCGGCTCGGGGAATTCCATGCGTTCTAAGATAATCGGGGCATTTTCTGCACACAGAGTTTCACCAGTGGTTACGTCTTTCAAACCAATAGCAGCAGCGATGTCGCCAGCACGTACCTCTTCAATCTCAGTACGATCAGCGGCAGTCATCTGCACCAAACGGCCGATACGCTCACGAGTGCCTTTAACAGAGTTCAGAACAGTGTCGCCAGATTTCACTACACCAGAGTAAACACGGATAAAGGTCAGTTGACCAACGTATTTATCATTCAGCATCTTGAAAGCCAAAGCGGAGAATTTCTCGTCATCACTGGCTTGGCGGCTGTCGGCTTCTTCAGTATCAGGGTTAACACCTTGAACTGGAGGAATGTCGGTCGGAGCAGGCAGCAGTTCAACCACGGCATCCAACATACGCTGAACACCTTTGTTTTTAAATGCAGAACCGCACAACATCGGCTGGATTTCACCGGCTAACGTACGCTGACGCAGCGCGCCAACGATTTCTTCTTCAGACAGCTCTTCACCACCCAAGTACTTGTCCATCAACTCTTCGCTGGCTTCGGCGGCGGCTTCGATCATATTCTGACGCCACTCTTCGGCAGTCGGAACCAAATCAGCCGGGATATCGTCATATTCGAAAGTTACGCCTTTGTCGGCTTCATTCCAAATAATGGCTTTCATCTTCAGCAAGTCCACTACGCCTTCGAATTTATCCTCGGCACCAACCGGAATCACGATTGGCACGGGATTGGCGCGCAGACGGGTTTTCATCTGCTCAACTACGCGGAAGAAGTTGGCACCTTGACGGTCCATTTTGTTTACAAATGCCAAGCGCGGAACTTGGTATTTATTGGCTTGGCGCCACACAGTTTCAGACTGAGGCTGAACACCACCTACCGCACAGTAAACCATTACTGCGCCGTCCAATACACGCATAGAACGCTCCACCTCTACGGTGAAGTCAACGTGTCCGGGGGTATCAATGATGTTGAAGCGATGCTCAGGAAACTGCTTCGCCATACCAGACCAATAGGAAGTTACAGCAGCAGAGGTAATGGTAATACCACGCTCTTGCTCTTGTTCCATGTAGTCGGTAGTAGCGGCACCGTCATGCACTTCACCCAATTTATGGGTCAAGCCAGTGTAGAACAGGATACGTTCGGTAGTAGTGGTTTTACCCGCATCAATGTGGGCAGAAATACCGATATTACGGTACAAATTAATCGGGGTTTTACGAGCCATTTCAATCGCCTTTCAAAATTAGAAGCGGAAGTGAGAGAAGGCTTTGTTGGCTTCAGCCATGCGGTGTACTTCTTCACGTTTTTTCATGGCGCCGCCACGGCCTTCTGCGGCATCAATCAACTCACCGGCCAGGCGCAAATCCATGGATTTTTCGCCACGCTTGCGGGCTGCATCGCGCACCCAGCGCATTGCCAAGGCCAAACGGCGGGAAGGACGAACCTCAACAGGAACCTGGTAGTTAGCACCACCAACACGGCGGCTTTTCACTTCCACGATGGGTTTGGCATTGTCGATGGCTTCGTTAAACACTTCGATTGCCTCTTTGCCCTGTACTTTCTTGGCAATTTGCTCCAGAGCACCATACACGATGCGCTCGGCAACCGATTTTTTACCGTCAACCATCAAGACATTCATAAACTTGGTCAGTTCAACGCTGCCGAACTTCGGATCCGGCAATACGTCGCGCTTAGGGACTTCTCTACGTCTTGGCATTTCAATTTCCTTTAATCTATTCAGCTGGGATGATTCCCGCGAATGCCCATTGGGGAGCATTCACTTACTCGGCCGGCTTATATCAGCAATAACGGCCGACGTGCCTGTATTAAAAAATTATTTCGGGCGTTTAGCACCGTATTTGGAGCGTGCCTGTTTGCGGTCTTTCACGCCGGCAGTATCCAAAGAACCACGAACAGTGTGGTAGCGCACACCCGGCAAGTCTTTCACACGACCGCCGCGGATCAGCACCACGCTGTGCTCTTGCAAGTTGTGACCTTCACCGCCGATATATGAAATCACTTCAAACCCGTTGGTTAGGCGCACTTTGCACACTTTACGCAAAGCGGAGTTCGGTTTTTTCGGAGTAGTGGTGTACACACGGGTGCATACGCCGCGTTTTTGCGGGCAAGCTTCCAGTGCGGGCACCTTGTTTACGTACTCGGGCTTTTTGCGGCCCTTGCGTACTAACTGGTTAATAGTTGGCATATTTTCTCGTCCTGTTGAGTTAAATATTTGCCGACACCATGCCGGCAAGAGCGGAATTATAGTTCTTTTGCAAGCAGCGGGTCAATGGCAGCAGCGGAATATACCTTAGCTTTTCGTGGTTTACGGGTGGAGATGTTGTTTTCTGCACAGAAGCAGAGAGGCTCTCCGCATCAACCAGCCAAACAACGAGGCTACCTGAAACTGTCCTAGCCTGTTTTCAGGTAGCCTCTTAATAGCTATATATAAAGCATCTGCTTTTGGCTTGGCCGAGTCCCTGCCTCTAGCAACAAACCCGGCTACAGCTTTCAGGCACTTTACTTTATCGCATTGCGGATCACGCCCATGATGCTACGGGTGATGCTGCGGGTGATCTGCTTGTTCACCTGGCTGCCGAGCGAATCGGCCAAATCGTAGCCCAAGCCTTGGTTGGCACGTTTGCGGCTGCCGAATAGGCCGCCGAGGAAACCGTCCAGCACGCCGCCTTTGTTGCTTTCGGCTTTTTGGGCAGACGCGGTAGCGGCATTTTGTGCTTTGGCTTCGGCTTCTGCCTGAGCGGCGGCAGCCTGTTCCTGCTCCAGCTGCTGCAAGGCTTCGTAGGCGGAGAAGTTGTCCACCGCGTCTTTGTAGTGGCGGTAAAGGATGTCGTTTTGGAAACGGCTGTCGCGTTCAGCGGCGGAAAGCGGGGCAAGCTGGGATTGCGGCGGCAAGATGAAGGCTCGCTCCACGATGCCGGGCATGCCTTTTTCATCAAGGAAGGACACCAGCGCCTCGCCCACGCCCAATTCGGTAATCGCTTGCGCCACATCGAGATTCGGATTGCTGCGGAAGGTTTCGGCGGCAGCGCGCACGGCTTTTTGATCGCGCGGGGTAAAGGCACGCAGGGCGTGCTGCACGCGGTTGCCGAGCTGGCCGAGCACGGTGTCGGGCAAATCGAGCGGGTTTTGGGTAACAAAATAGACACCCACGCCTTTGGAACGGATCAGGCGCACCACTTGCTCAACTTGCTTGAGCAGGGTATCGGCGGCATTGTCGAACAGCAAATGAGCCTCATCGAAGAACATGACGAATTTGGGTTTGTCCAAATCGCCGGCTTCGGGCAGGGTTTCAAACAGTTCGGCCAAAAACCACAGCAAGAACGCGCTATAGAGGCGCGGCGAGCGCATCAGTTTTTCGGCATTCAGGATATTGATTACGCCCTGTCCCCCTTCGGTTTGCAGCCAGTCTTGCAGATTAAGCTCCGGCTCGCCAAAAAACACATCGCCGCCCTCGCTTTCCAACTGCAACAGCTGGCGCTGAATGGCGCCGACACTGGCGGCGGAAACATTGCCGTATTGAGTGCGGTATTCCTTGGCGTGCTCAGCCACGTATTGCAGCATGCCGCGCAGGTCTTTCAAATCGATCAGATGCCAGCCTTTGTCGTCGGCGGCTTTGAATACCAGGTTGAGCAGGCCTTCCTGCGTGTCGTTCAGCCCCATCAGGCGGGAGAGCAGCAGGGGACCCATTTCGGAAATGGTTACGCGCACGGGAATGCCGGTTTCGCCGTA
Organism: Eikenella sp. HMSC061C02; assembly: GCF_001809035.1. Taxonomy (NCBI): domain Bacteria; kingdom Pseudomonadati; phylum Pseudomonadota; class Betaproteobacteria; order Neisseriales; family Neisseriaceae; genus Eikenella; species Eikenella sp. HMSC061C02. The sequence continues at coordinate 450 of NZ_KV795508.1, read as the reverse complement.
TACATCCCAAAAACGCACCGGGCAGCCTTTCAGGTAGCCTTCCGCATCCAGCCCGAATTGAGCCATGCGCTCGCCCACCTTGCCCTGCCCGTCGCCCGGATTGGCGATGCCGGAGAGATCGCCCTTCACATCGCTCATAAACACGGGAATGCCTTGCGCGCTGAAGCCTTCGGCCATTTTACGCAGAGTAACGGTTTTGCCCGTGCCGGTGGCGCCGGCAATCAGGCCGTGGCGGTTGGCCATTTGGCCGAGCAAGCATAAATCGCGGCCTTCGGCCACGGTTTTGGCAATGTGGAATTCAGCCATTGCGCCTCTCCAACTGAAAATTGATAACGGGCGATATTGTAACGGAATTGCGGCGTTTGACGGCAAATTTGTTTGGCTGCGGAGAGAGCATGTTTTCAGGTAGCCTAATTTGTAGTAAATCGGCGCGTTGTTTACACCACAGGT
>NZ_KV795507.1:0-15895 GCF_001809035.1 Eikenella sp. HMSC061C02 | reverse complement strand
AGGTGCCGGTGTGGTGGCTTCCGTGATCGCTTAAAGGTTAGAGGCCAGTAGCTCAATTGGTAGAGTATCGGTCTCCAAAACCGAGGGTTGGGGGTTCGAGACCCTCCTGGCCTGCCAAAAGAAAGACTAACCGGCCTGCCGGTTAGTCTTTTGTTTTATGCTGTTTTATAAAGAACTATGAAGTTTGGGGTGGTTGCAAATGAGTGATCGTAAGCAGAAAGTAAAAGAGATGTCCGTTGCTTCGTTGAAGCAGGCTCACCAGGAGTTGCGTAATCGGGGGCAGGGTGCTCAACGTAAGACTGGAAGAGGAAATGGGGCTAAATTATTTTTGGCAGCTGCTTTGGTTATTGGTGGGGCGATTGGTTTTTCATTTCTGTCTCAGCAGCCGCTATATGTACGAGGTGCCATTTTAGGGGTCTCGTTGTTACTCTCTGGGCTAATTGTTTTCTTCTGGTGTGATACTGGTCCTGGGTTAATTCGGTATATCAAGGATTCTGTTGTTGAGATTAAGAAGGTTGTTTGGCCGCCTAAAAACGAGGCTTGGCGCAATACATTCTTTGTTTTGATCTTCACGGCAGTGCTAACTTTATTTTTGTGGTTGGTGGATTCTTTTTTGGTGTGGTTATTTACGAAAATTGCTGAGTAATTTGCAGGGGCGAGAAAATGGCTAAAAATTGGTATGTCATCCAAGCTTATTCTGGGTTCGAGAAGAATGTGCAGAAGACTCTGAAGGAGCGGATCGCAAGAGAGGGAATGGAGGGGCTTTTTGGTCAGATTCTGGTGCCAGTTGAAGAGGTTGTTGGTATTAAGAATGGTCGGAAGACAGTTAGTGAGCGTAAGTTTTTTCCAGGTTATGTGTTGATAGAAATGGAAATGACTGATGAATCATGGCACTTAGTCAAGAGTACACCTAGGGTTAATGGGTTTATTGGGGGTACTGCTAACCGTCCTTTGCCAATTTCTCAACGAGAAGTTGATGCGATAATATCTCAGGTGTTGGCTGTTGCTGGCTCTGAGAAGAAGCCTAAGCCGCGAGTTGAGTTTATGGTGGGGCAGCAGATCAGGGTGAGCGAAGGTCCATTTTCTGATTTTAACGGGTTGGTTGATGTTGTTGATTATGAACGCAATAAGTTGCGAGTTTTGGTGCAAATTTTTGGTCGAGAAACGCCTGTTGAGTTGGATTTTAGTCAGGTAGAGAAGATTTAGTCTGATTGCTTGGCAACAAGTAGGATTTTATTTATAATATACGGCTTGATTTTTTGGGGAGCAGAATTTCTGCGTATTACCCGTTATTTAGGAGCTAAATGTGGCAAAGAAAATTGTAGGTTATATTAAGTTGCAGATTCCTGCAGGGAAGGCTAATCCTTCTCCTCCAGTTGGTCCGGCACTGGGTCAGCGTGGTTTAAATATTATGGAATTTTGTAAGGCATTTAATGCGGCTACGCAAAATGTGGAGCCTGGATTGCCGATTCCTGTGGTAATTACTGCGTTCGCAGATAAGTCTTTTACATTTGTAATGAAGACTCCTCCGGCCAGTATTTTGCTGAAAAAAGCTGCTGGTTTGCAAAAAGGTAGTTCAAATCCGTTGACTAGCAAGGTTGGTAAGGTTACTCGTGCCCAGTTGGAAGAAATTGCCAAGACTAAAGAGCCGGATTTGACTGCGGCTGATTTGGATGCGGCAGTTCGTACTATTGCTGGTTCTGCCCGTTCCATGGGCTTGGATGTGGAGGGTGTGTAATGGCTAAGTTATCTAAACGTTTCCAGGGTTTGCGCTCTTCTATTGATTCAAATGTGCACTATTCAATTGATGAAGCAATTGAATTGGTGAAGAAAACTGCTACAGCCAAATTTGATGAGTCTGTTGATGTTGCTATCAATTTGGGCGTGGATTCGCGTAAATCTGATCAGGTAATCCGTGGATCTGTTGTGTTGCCAAAAGGTACCGGTAAAACTGTTCGTGTGGCAGTGTTTACTCAGGGTGCCAATGTTGAGGCTGCAAAAGAAGCAGGCGCTGATGTGGTTGGGTTTGAGGATCTGGCTGCAGAAGTAAAGGCAGGAAATTTAGATTTTGATGTTGTTATTGCCTCTCCTGATGCGATGCGTATCGTTGGTCAGCTGGGTACTATCTTGGGGCCGCGCGGTTTGATGCCAAATCCGAAGGTGGGTACGGTTACGCCAAATGTGTCAGAAGCTGTGCGTAATGCCAAGGCTGGTCAGGTTCAGTATCGCACTGATAAGGCTGGCGTGGTGCATGCTACCATTGGCCGCGCTTCTTTTGCGGCGGCTGATTTGCGCGAAAACTTTAATACCCTGTTGGATGCAGTGGTGAAGGCGAAGCCAGCTGCTACTAAGGGTCAGTATTTGAAGAAAATCGCATTATCTAGCACTATGGGTCCTGGTGTCCGTGTGGATGTTGGTAGTGTGTCTAGTTAGAAGAAGTTTTCAGGTAGCCTTTGCGAGCTGCTGAGGCTACCTGAAATATGGACTGCTTATGCTTGATTGTAAGTAGAGTCCAAGACCGTAGGGATCGTAAGATTTAATATTTTACCCTACGTAGACGGTGGTCCTGAGATTATGAGCAAGCAATTGCTTGCAAAATGTCTTTTCAGGTTGCCGAGCTGGTGGGTGCCGTTAGGCATTCTTTGATAAACAGTAGGAGGTAGACCTTGAGTCTTAGTATTGAAACTAAAAAAGCAGTTGTGGAAGAGATTGTTGCTGGTATCGGCAACGCTCAGACCATGGTGCTTGCCGAATACCGCGGTATCAGCGTTGCTAGTATGACCGAATTGCGTGCCAATGCTCGTAAGGAAGGTGTGTACTTGCGTGTTTTGAAAAACACGTTGGCTCGTCGTGCGGTGGAAGGCACTCCTTTTGCTGGGTTGGCTGAGCATATGGTTGGCCCGTTGGTATATGCAGCGTCTGAAGATGCTGTAGCTGCTGCAAAAGTGTTGCACCAATTCTCTAAAAAAGATGAGAAGCTGATCATTAAAGCAGGCTCTTATGACGGTGCAGTAATGGATGCCGCTCAGGTGGGTCAGCTGGCTGCAATTCCGAGTCGTGAAGAATTGTTGTCCAAATTGCTGTTCCTCATGCAGGCTCCGTTGTCTGGCATGGCTCGCGGCTTGGCTGCTCTGGCTGAGAAAAAAGCTGCTGAAGAAGCATCTGCTTAACTATTTTTATATTTTACTTATTCATTCAATTAGGAGTTTGATAGCATGGCTATTACTAAAGAAGACATTTTGGAAGCAATCGGTGGTTTGACTGTAATGGAGTTGAACGACTTGGTAAAAGAATTTGAAACCAAGTTTGGCGTTTCTGCTGCTGCCGTTGCTATTGCTGCTGGTCCTGGTGCTGCTGGTGGTGAAGCTGAAGCCAAGTCTGAGGTAGACGTTATTTTGGCCGCCGCTGGCGATCAAAAAGTAGGCGTGATTAAAGTGGTTCGTGCCATTACTGGCTTGGGCTTGAAAGAAGCTAAAGACATGGTTGATGGCGCTCCGAAGACCATTAAAGAAGGCGTTACTCCTGCTGAAGCTGAAGAAATCAAGAAACAGCTGGAAGAAGCTGGCGCCAAAGTGGAAATCAAATAAGTATTTTCTCGCTAACAGGCTGGCAGGTATCTGCCAGCCTTGTTTCGCTTGGAGATTAGGATTAAGTAATAATTTACATATATTTGCTATCTAAGCCGGCTTTTGTGGCAAATATATGTAAATTTTAGAGCAGTGATGTGATGCTGCTGCTCAAGTGGGAATCAATTCCTCTCATTATCCGGAGTGTTCAACAATGAGTTATTCAGTTACTGAAAAAAAACGTATCCGAAAGAGCTTTGCTAAACGCGATAGCGTGCTGGAGGTGCCATATTTGCTGGCGACCCAGCTGGAGTCTTACCGAAAATTTCTTCAGCAGGAAACTGCTTTTGATAAGCGTTTGGATGAAGGCTTACAGGCTGCATTCAATTCTATTTTCCCGATTGTGAGCCATAACGGATATGCGCGGTTGGAGTTTACTCATTACATCTTGGGTGAGCCATTATTTGATATTGCCGAGTGCCAACTACGTGGTATCACTTACGCGGCTCCTTTGCGCGCCCGTATCCGCTTGGTGATTTTAGATAAAGAATCTTCTAAGCCCAATGTGGTGAAAGAAGTGCGCGAGAATGAAGTTTATATGGGCGAAATCCCACTGATGACCCCTTATGGCTCATTTATTATTAATGGAACCGAACGTGTAATTGTGTCTCAGCTGCACCGTTCACCGGGTGTATTCTTTGAACATGACCGGGGTAAAACCCACTCTTCAGGTAAACTGCTGTTTTCTGCACGTATTATTCCCTATCGCGGCTCATGGCTGGATTTAGAGTTTGATCCAAAAGACCTGCTCTACTTCCGTATCGACCGCCGCCGCAAAATGCCAGTAACCATTTTGCTGAAAGCATTGGGATACAGCGCTGAACAGATCTTGGATACCTTCTACGACAAGGAAACATTCTATCTAAGCAAAGATGGTGTAGAGACCGAGCTAGTCTTGTCGCGATTGAAGGGCGAAACCGTAAAAACCGATATTTGCGATGCAGACGGTAAAGTGCTGGTTGCTGCGGGCAAACGGGTTACTGCCAAAGGGTTGCGAGATATTGAGAAAGCTGGCTTGAAGCGCCTGCGGGTGGATGCTGAGGCTTTGATCGGCAAAATGTTGGCTAAAGACGTTATCGTGCCCGATACCGGTGAAATTCTTGCATCGGCCAATAGTGAAATTACCGAAGAATTGCTGGCACAGCTGGAAATTCATGGCGTGAATGAAATCCAAACCCTATATATCAACGAATTAGGATATGGCGGCTATATTTCCTCTACATTGCAAGTGGATGAAACTGCCGACCAAATGGCCGCACGTATCGCTATTTACCGCATGATGCGTCCCGGCGAGCCGCCTACTGAAGAAGCGGTAGAAATGCTGTTTGATCGCTTGTTCTTCAATGAGGCCAGCTATGATCTGTCGCGCGTTGGTCGCATGAAATTCAATACCCGCACCTACGAGCAAAAACTGTCTGAAGACCAGCAGCAATCGTGGTATGGCCGCCTGTTGAATGAAACTCTGGCCGGTGCGGCTGAAAAAGGCGGGTTTATCCTCAGCACCGAAGACATTGTTGCCTCCATTGCCACGCTGGTTGAATTGCGCAACGGCCATGGCGAAGTGGATGATATTGACCACCTAGGTAACCGCCGTGTGCGCTCTGTGGGTGAGCTGACCGAAAACCAGTTCCGCTCTGGCTTGGCTCGTGTGGAACGTGCAGTAAAAGAGCGCCTAAATCAGGCGGAAGCCGATAACCTGATGCCGACCGATTTGATCAATGCCAAACCGGTATCGGCGGCGATCAAAGAATTTTTCGGCTCCAGCCAATTGTCACAGTTTATGGATCAAACCAATCCGTTGTCGGAAGTGACCCATAAACGCCGTGTGTCGGCACTTGGCCCGGGTGGATTGACTCGTGAACGTGCCGGCTTTGAAGTACGCGACGTACACCCGACCCACTATGGCCGTGTGTGCCCGATTGAAACGCCTGAAGGCCCGAACATCGGCCTGATTAACTCATTATCGGTTTATGCACGTACCAACGATTACGGTTTCTTGGAAACTCCGTACCGCCGCGTGGTAGACGGCAAGGTCACCGATGAAATCGACTATCTGTCTGCCATTGAAGAAGGCCGTTATGTGATTGCGCAGGCCAACGCCGAAGTGGATAAGAAAGGCTACCTGAAGGGCGATTTGATTACCTGCCGCGAAAAAGGCGAAACCATCATGGCCAGTGCCGACCGCGTGCAGTATATGGACGTGGCTACCGGCCAAGTGGTATCCGTAGCCGCCTCGCTGATTCCCTTCTTGGAGCACGATGACGCCAACCGCGCCTTGATGGGTGCCAACATGCAACGTCAGGCCGTGCCCTGTTTGCGTGCCGAAAAACCGTTGGTAGGTACCGGTATTGAGCGCTCCGTGGCTGTGGACTCTGCCACCGCTATCGTGGCTCGTCGCGGCGGCGTGGTGGAATACGTGGATGCTAACCGTATCGTGGTACGCGTGCACGACGAAGAAACTGTAGCCGGTGAAGTGGGTGTGGACATCTATAACCTGGTGAAATTCACCCGCTCCAACCAATCTACCAATATCAACCAACGCCCGGCAGTGAAAGCCGGCGATGTGTTGCAGCGCGGCGATTTGATTGCCGACGGCGCCTCTACCGACTTGGGCGAACTCGCGCTTGGTCAGAACATGACCATCGCCTTCATGCCTTGGAACGGCTACAACTACGAAGACTCGATTCTGATTTCCGAGAAAGTGGCTGCCGCCGACCGCTACACCTCTATCCACATCGAAGAACTCAATGTGGTGGCGCGTGACACCAAACTGGGTGCGGAAGAAATCACCCGCGATATTCCCAACCTGTCTGAACGTATGCAAAACCGTTTGGACGAAAGCGGCATCGTATATATTGGCGCCGAAGTGGAAGCGGGCGACGTATTAGTGGGCAAAGTAACGCCCAAAGGCGAAACCCAGCTCACGCCGGAAGAAAAACTGCTGCGTGCCATCTTCGGTGAAAAAGCCTCCGATGTGAAAGATACCTCGCTGCGTATGCCCACCGGCATGAGCGGCACGGTAATCGACGTACAGGTATTCACCCGCGAAGGCATCCAGCGCGATAAGCGTGCACAATCCATTATTGATGCCGAGCTGAAACGCTACCGCTTGGATTTGAACGACCAACTGCGTATTTTCGACAACGATGCCTTCGACCGTATCGAGCGCATGATTGTTGGCCAAAAAGCCAATGGCGGTCCGATGAAACTGGGCAAAGGCAAAGAAATTACTGTCGAATACCTGGCTTCTCTGCCGACCAAGCACGATTGGTTCGACATCCGTCTGTCAGACGAAGAGCGGGCCAAACAGCTTGAATTGATTAAGCTCAGCCTGCAGCAGAAACGCGAAGAGGCCGACGAGCAATACGAAATCAAGAAGAAAAAAATGACCCAGGGCGACGAGCTGCCGCCCGGTGTGCAAAAAATGGTCAAAGTGTTCATCGCCATCAAACGCCGCTTGCAGGCTGGCGACAAAATGGCCGGCCGCCACGGTAACAAAGGCGTGGTATCGCGCATTCTGCCGGTGGAAGACATGCCCTACATGGCCGATGGCCGCACCGTGGACATCGTGCTCAATCCGTTGGGCGTGCCTTCGCGTATGAACATCGGTCAGATTTTGGAAGTACATTTGGGCTGGGCTGCTAAAGGCATTGGTCAGCGTATTGAAAAAATGTTGGCCGAACAGCGTAAAGTGAAAGAAATCCGCGCCTTCTTGGAAAAACTCTACAACGGCAGCGGCAAGAAGGAAGACCTGAAATCGCTCAGCGACGAAGAAATCCTCACTTTGGCCGAAAACCTCAAGGGCGGTGCTACCTTCGCTTCGCCGGTGTTCGACGGTGCCAAAGAGCAGGAAATCTACGACATGCTCGAATTGGCCTACCCAAGCGACGACCCCGAGGTGCAGAAACTGGGCTTCAACGACACCAAGACCCAAATCACCCTGTACGACGGCCGCTCCGGCGAACCGTTCGACCGTAAGGTAACCGTGGGCGTGATGCACTATCTGAAGCTGCACCACTTGGTGGACGAAAAAATGCACGCTCGTTCAACCGGCCCGTACTCGCTCGTTACCCAGCAGCCGCTCGGCGGTAAAGCCCAGTTCGGTGGCCAGCGTTTCGGTGAGATGGAGGTGTGGGCTCTGGAAGCCTATGGCGCCGCCTACACGCTGCAGGAAATGCTGACCGTGAAATCGGACGACGTAACCGGCCGTACGAAGATGTATGAAAACATCGTTAAAGGCGAACACAAAATCGAAGCCGGCATGCCCGAATCGTTTAACGTGTTGGTAAAAGAAATCCGTTCGCTGGGCTTGGATATCGATATGGAGCGGTATTAAACGGGGCTTTTCAGGTAGCCTCTGAGGCTACCTGAAAATAGAAACGGCCACTGTGCCGGCGTGATATTTCCCGTCGAGCCGCCGTTTGCCGCCGGGCAAGAATCCGGCCAAGCCGCCCGCCCATATTTTTCAGGTAGCCTCAAAGGCTGTCTGAAACAGAGTGAGCAAAATACAAAATCCTGATTGGGAGCAAAAATGAATCTGTCGAACCTGTTTAACCCCCTGCAAGCTGCCGGCATGGAAGAAGAATTCGATGCCATCAAAATCGGCATTGCTTCGCCCGAAACCATCCGCTCTTGGTCGTACGGCGAAGTGAAGAAGCCGGAAACCATCAACTACCGTACCTTCAAGCCGGAGCGCGACGGCTTGTTCTGCGCCAAAATCTTCGGCCCGGTAAAAGACTACGAATGCTTGTGCGGCAAATATAAGCGTTTGAAATTTAAAGGCGTAACCTGCGAAAAATGCGGCGTGGAAGTTACCCTTTCCAAAGTGCGCCGCGAGCGCATGGGGCATATTGAGCTGGCTGCGCCTGTTGCCCATATTTGGTTCTTGAAATCATTGCCTTCCCGCCTCGGCATGGTATTGGACATGACCCTGCGCGATATTGAGCGTGTGCTGTATTTCGAAGCCTTTGTGGTAACCGACCCCGGCATGACCTCGCTGCAACGCCGCCAGCTGCTGACTGAAGAAGACTACTACGCCAAGCTGGATGAATACGGCGAAGACTTCGATGCCAAAATGGGTGCCGAAGGTATTCGCGAACTGTTGCGTTCGCTGGACGTGCCGGCCGAAATCGAAATCCTGCGCCAGGAATTGGAAAGCACCGGCTCCGAAACCAAAATCAAAAAGCTGGCCAAACGCCTGAAAGTACTGGAAGCCTTCCAGCGCAGCGGCATGAAGCTGGAATGGATGATTATGGACGTGCTGCCCGTGCTACCGCCCGATTTGCGTCCGTTGGTGCCGTTGGACGGCGGTCGTTTTGCCACTTCGGATTTGAACGACCTTTATCGTCGCGTGATCAACCGCAACAACCGTCTCAAACGCCTGCTGGAGCTGCACGCACCCGACATCATCGTGCGCAACGAAAAACGCATGTTGCAGGAAGCAGTAGACAGCCTGTTGGACAACGGCCGTCGCGGTAAAGCCATGACCGGCGCCAACAAACGCCCGCTCAAATCGCTGGCCGACATGATTAAAGGTAAAGGCGGCCGCTTCCGTCAAAACCTGTTGGGTAAACGCGTAGACTACTCCGGCCGTTCCGTGATTACCGTAGGCCCCTACCTGCGCCTGCATCAGTGCGGCCTGCCCAAACGCATGGCCTTGGAATTATTTAAACCGTTCATCTTCCACAAACTGGAAGTGCGCGGCGAAGCGGCTACCGTGAAAGCGGCGAAAAAGCTGGTGGAGCAGGAAGTGCCGGTGGTGTGGGATATTTTGGATGAAGTGATCCGCGAACATCCGATTATGCTCAACCGCGCCCCGACCCTGCACCGCCTAGGTATTCAGGCTTTTGAGCCGATTCTGATTGAAGGCAAGGCCATTCAGCTGCACCCCTTGGTGTGCGCCGCGTTCAACGCCGACTTCGACGGTGACCAAATGGCCGTACACGTGCCGTTGAGCCTGGAAGCACAAATGGAAGCCCGTACCCTGATGCTGGCCTCCAACAACGTGCTCTCGCCCGCCAACGGCGAGCCGATTATCGTGCCGTCTCAAGATATCGTATTGGGTCTCTACTACATGACCCGCGACAAAATCAACGGCAAAGGCGAAGGCAGCCTGTTCTCCGACGTGAAAGAAGTGCACCGTGCTTACTACACCAAGCAGGTGGAATTGGGCACCAAAATCACCGTTCGTTTGCAGGAATGGGTGAAAAACGACCAAGACGAGTTCGAGCCGGTTACCAACCGCTACGAAACCACTGTTGGCCGTGCCTTATTGTCCGAAATCCTGCCCAAAGGCCTACCGTTTGAGTACATCAACAAGGCACTGAAGAAAAAAGAAATCTCCCGCCTGATTAACGCTTCGTTCCGTCTGTGCGGCTTGCGCGATACGGTAATTTTTGCCGACCACCTGATGTACACCGGCTTCAGCTTCGCAGCCAAAGGCGGCATCTCCATCTGCGTGGACGATATGGAAGTGCCGAAAGAGAAAGCCAAGCTCTTGGCCGAAGCCAACGCCGAAGTGAAGGAAATTGAAGACCAATACCGCCAAGGTTTGGTGACCAACGGCGAGCGCTACAACAAAGTGGTGGATATTTGGGGCCGTGCCGGCGATAAAATTGCCAAGGCGATGATGGACAACCTTTCCAAACAGAAAGTCATCGACCGCGAAGGCAAAGAAGTGGATCAGGAGTCGTTCAACTCGATCTACATGATGGCCGACTCCGGTGCGCGTGGTTCTGCCGCCCAGATTAAACAGCTTTCCGGTATGCGCGGTTTGATGGCCAAGCCGGACGGTTCGATTATCGAAACCCCGATTACCTCCAACTTCCGCGAAGGCCTCACCGTATTGCAATACTTTATCGCCACCCACGGTGCGCGCAAAGGTCTGGCCGATACCGCGTTGAAAACCGCCAACTCCGGTTACCTGACCCGCCGCCTGGTGGACGTAACCCAAGATTTGGTGGTGGTGGAAGACGATTGCGGCACCAACGACGGTTTCGTAATGAAAGCCGTGGTACAGGGTGGTGATGTGATTGAAGCCCTGCGTGATCGCATTTTGGGCCGAGTAACCGCGCAAGACGTGGTGGATCCGTCCAGCGGCGCTACCTTGGTGGAAGCTGGCACCCTGCTCAACGAGCAGTTGGTGGATCTGATCGACCGCTCCGGCGTGGATGAGGTGAAAGTCCGCACCCCGATTACCTGTAAAACCCGTTATGGTTTGTGCGCCAAGTGCTACGGTCGCGATTTGGCACGCGGCAAACTGGTGAACACCGGCGAAGCCGTGGGCGTGATTGCCGCCCAATCCATCGGTGAGCCCGGTACACAGCTGACCATGCGTACCTTTCACATCGGTGGTGCCGCCTCCCGTGCCGCCGCCGCCAGCCAAGTGGAAGCCAAATCCAACGGTACCGCCCGTTTCAGCAGCCAGATGCGTTATGTGGCCAACAACAAAGGCGAATTGGTAGTGATCGGCCGTTCGTGCGAACTGGTGATTCACGACGAAGTGGGTCGCGAGCGCGAACGTCACAAAGTGCCCTATGGTGCCACTTTGTTGGTGCAGGATGGCTCTGCGGTGAAAGCTGGCCAAACCCTGGCCACTTGGGATCCGCATACCCGCCCGATGATTACCGAATACGCCGGCCGTGTGCGCTTTGAAAACGTGGAAGAAGGCGTAACCGTTACCCGTCAAACCGACGAAATCACCGGTCTCTCCACTTTGGTGGTGATCGACGGCAAACGCCGCTCCAGCACCAGCAAGCTGCTGCGCCCCACCGTGAAACTGTCGGACGAAAACGGCGAAGAAGTTACCGTGCCCGGTACCGAAACCCCCGTTTCTATGGCCTTCCCCGTGGGTGCAGTGATTACCGTGCGCGAAGATCAGGAAGTGGGCAAGGGCGACGTGCTGGCGCGTATCCCGCAGGCTTCCTCCAAAACCCGCGATATTACTGGTGGTCTGCCGCGCGTGGCCGAGCTGTTTGAAGCCCGCGTGCCCAAAGATGCCGGCATGTTGGCCGAAGTAACCGGCACGGTGTCTTTCGGTAAAGAAACCAAAGGCAAACAGCGTTTGGTGATTACCGACTTGGAGGGTGCGGCACACGAAACCCTGATTTCCAAAGAGAAACAGATTCTGGTGCACGACGGCCAAGTAGTGAATCGTGGCGAGATTATCGTAGACGGCTCGGTTGATCCGCACGACATCCTGCGCCTGCAAGGCATCGAAGCGCTGGCACGCTACATCGTGCAAGAAGTGCAAGAAGTGTACCGCCTGCAAGGTGTGCGCATTTCCGATAAGCACATTGAAGTGATCATCCGCCAGATGCTGCGCCGCGTGAACATTGCAGACGCCGGCGAAACCGGTTTCATCACCGGTGAGCAGGTGGAGCGTGGCGACGTAATGCAGGCCAACGAACGCGCCGTTGCCGAAGGCAAAGAACCGGCACGCTTCGACAACATCCTGCTGGGTATCACCAAGGCTTCGCTCTCTACCGACAGCTTCATTTCCGCGGCTTCCTTCCAGGAAACCACCCGCGTGCTCACCGAAGCCGCCATCATGGGCAAAAAAGACGACCTGCGCGGCTTGAAGGAAAACGTGATTGTCGGCCGCCTGATCCCGGCCGGTACCGGGCTCACTTACCATCGCAGCCGCCGTGCGCAGTGGCAGGCGCATCACGAAGCGCAAGTGAACGAGCAGGTGGATGAAGCCGAATAAGAGGCTACCTGAAAAGCAAAAGGCTGAAACCGTAATAAGCGGGTTCAGCCTTTTTCGTGGGCGGCTCGTCGCCTTGTCCTGATTTAAATTTAATTCACTATAGTTATGTGAGCCGCATAAAAGGCTACCTGAAAAGCCAATCAAGCATTTCAGGTAGCCTTTTGATCATGTTGCTTCAACGCTTATGCGCTGCCGAAGCGGCTTGCGGTTTGGCTTCGGCAGGTTTGGTTGGTGGCGGTTTGGCCTCAGCCGGCTTGCTGTCTGCGGCTTTTTGTTCGCAGCCCATTTGTTGCACCATTTCTTCAAACTGTTGACTCACCACTTCACAGCCCTCGGTATCTAATTGCGAGAGGTCGCCGCGTGTGGCTTCTAGCGATTGCAACAGTGCATCGGCCTGGCCGTCGGGGGCTTGGCGGAAACAGGCGCGGGCGCGTTGGAAATAGGTCTCACACACGGGGTTCATGTGGTCGGCGGTGGTGGGCGGTAGGGCATGTTCCGGCTCGGGATTGGCTTCGGCGGCGGTGAGCGGGTCGTCTCCGGCATTGCCGTCCGACACTTCGGGGGTAACCAGTTCCACCGATACCGTGGCTGTTTCGATGCCGGATGCGTTGCCAGCGGCGGGTGCCGAAGCCTGTGAAGCAGCAGTCTCAGCGGCAGGAGCAGGGTGTTTGCGGCTGACGCCGGCCAGAAGCCCGAAAGCGAGCAGCAGGCAGCCGGCCACTACGGCGGCTACAGCCAACAGCTGCGGTTTTTCACGCACTTGCTGCGGCAGGGTGCGCAGTTTCCCCCGCAGTTTCTGCCACTGAGCGCGCAAGTTTCCCCGCCATTTGGATGGCGTGGCGTTCGACTTAGCTTGCCGTTTTGGCCGCAGGGCTTGCAGCTTTGCCTGCAGCTGCTGCCGGTATTGTTTCCAGTTTGGTTTGCCTTGCATGATGATGAATGTTGGTGTGGGGCTGTTGCCGTTGCGCATCTTACACGCAAGCCGTGCCGCGCGGGAAGAGCGGCGGCAGGGCAGGGCGGTTTTTGCAGCATTTTCAGGTAGCCTGGATGGCATGGCCTGCGTTAGCTGAAGCGATCGGTGTTTTCCTGCTAGGCTCGTTAACACCGCAGGAGGCAATAAATGTGTTGGCTATATTTCCTGAACCAAATAGTTATGGTATAACACACCGTCTGTGTAAACAATCTGTAAAGGAGTTTTTATGTTCCGCCATTTATTGTCTGCCGTGCTGTTGGCCGGTTTATCGGTGGCCGCGCACGGCCATGAGGTGTGGGTGAATGCTGCGCACACGCATGGCGGCGAGGTGTTGAAGGCCGAGCTGGGCTATGGGCACTATCCCGAGTTGGAGCCGATTGCGGCCGACCGTTTGACGTTGTTTCCCAAGCCGCTGCAATTGCTCACGCCGCAGGGGAAAATCGATTTGGTACAGCGCGGGCAGCATAATTATCAGTTTGAAACGCCGCGTGCGGTGGCCGATGGCAGCTACCTGTTGTTGGCGCAATACCGCCCAACTTTCTGGTCGCGCAATGCGGCGGGCTGGCAGCGTCAAAACCTGACGCAGATGAAAGATGCCACTTATTGCGAACAAACCAGCATGTTTGGCAAAGCGGTGGTGAACGTTGGGCACGAAAGTGCGAGTAAGGAGCTGATCAGCCGGCCGGTGGGCGATTTGCTGGAGATTGTGCCGCTGGAAAACCCGGCCAATGTGCGGGTGGGCGAAGTATTGCCGGTGCGGGTGTTGTTCCGTGGCGAGCCGCTGCCGGATGCCACGGTGGTGGCCACGTTTGACGGTTTCTCCCACCGCGACCCGGCCGACAAATCACACCGCCTCGAGCCGCAGTCGTTCTCCGACACTACCCGCGCCGACGGCACAGTGGGCATCATCCCGCTGCGCCAAGGCAGCTGGAAAGTGCGCGTGGTGCACAAAACCGATTTTTCCGACCAAGCAGTGTGCGGCCAGCTGGCTGCTTATGCCACGCTAACCTTCGAGATCGGCAGCAGCCATCATTGAGTTGGCGGTTTCAGGTAGCCTCAGCCTGCGGGCTCACGGCTATTGCTGCATCTAAAAAAACAGGGTGGGCAATCTTTGCCCGCCCTGTTTGCGTTTGGTGTTTGATGGAAAACAGCGTTTATTCTGTTTTCAGGTAGCCTCTATAAGCCAGCCAAAGGCTACCTGAAAAATGCCGGCGCGGTTTCAGGTAGCCTGCAACTCAGCCTTCTTTGCCGTCTACCCGTGGCGCGGTCAGCCAGGGCAGGTAGCGCCAGGTGTAGAGCAGCAGTGAAGCGGCAAACAGCAGGCCGGAGAGCCACAGGCCGGGCTGGTAGGCAGCCGGATACAGATACATCAACACAGCCGTGGCGGCACGTGCCAATGCGGCGGCCACCATCAGCCAAAACGCCAGCGGCATGGCGGCGGGCGCAGGGTAGAGCGGCCGACCGGTGTGCCCCAGCGCGGTGCGCACCATCATGCCCACCGTCATCAGCCCGATGCCGCCCACGGCCACCAAATGCACGCCCAGGCTCTGCCAGCGCGGCAGCCAATGCCCCAAGCCCATCACGGTAAGCCCCGCGCCGGTGAGCAGGAATCCCGCAAACAGAATCCACAGCATCGGCTCTTTAGCCACTTCCGGCCGCCACCAGCGCACGGTTTGCACGATATCCAGCAACCCAGCCGCTATGCTGAGCACGGCTGCGGCAGCCAGCGCCGCATCAGCTGCCGAAGGCGGCAGCACCGCCTGCAAACCGTAGAGCAGAGCCATGGCCAGCGGCACCACCAAAGAAGCCGTCATCACCAAAGGATGGCTGCCCACCTGCTCGCAGCCGAGCCGTTTGGCGGTGAAGAACGGGATTACGCGCATCCCCACCAGCCCGATAAAGCCGGCCACCACGGAAAGCCCGGCAAACAGCCCGCCGGCGAGCGCGGAGAAATTATGCCGTGCCAGCTGCCAATGAAACAGCGCCTGCAACAGGCCGAACATAAACAGCGCGGCCACCGCCAAATAATTGCGCTTGTTGCGGCTGCGCACCACGGCCACGCCCATATACCAGGCCGCAAGCCAATAGAACGCCACGCCCGCGATGCCACCGGCCAGGGTGAGCGGCGCGGCAAAGGCAAACGCGCGTGCCAACAGCCACAGCAGTGCCAGCATCATCAGCGGCGCGCCCCAAGTGCGCGGCTGTTTCGTCCAGGTGGCCACCGCCGTGAGCAGGAAGGCCACCACCACCGCGCCGGCATAGCCCCAAATCATTTCGTGGGCATGCCAAAAGTAATTGGGCAGCGCGGCCGTGCCTTGATAGCCGAAGCTCCACAGCAGGATGGAAAGCGTGCCGTAGAGGGAGGCCAGCGGGTAGAAGGGGCGGAAGGCCATGCCCCAAACGGGATGGTTTTTGGAAAGCAGATTCATGATGTGTCGATTATTGGTTTGAAGGTTGGGGTTGGTTAAACGGGGAAGGCTACCTGAAAAACGGCAGGCTTTCAGGTAGCCCTTAAATCATGCGGCAATACGGTTTCAGCTATAGTGGATTAACAAAGGGGCTGTCCTAGATAACCAGGAATATTCAAAA
>NZ_KV795506.1:0-25477 GCF_001809035.1 Eikenella sp. HMSC061C02 | reverse complement strand
TTGCTTCCTAAGCCCCTAAATTTAATTCACTATAAACCAGCCAAAATTTCAGGTAGCCCGCAAACATGAAAGGCTACCTGAAAGCAGCCATCCCACTATAAAACCCGCTGCCTATTTTCAGCCAGCCTCCCCCCTATCCCAAGCCCATCCCATCATGACCGATTCCCTCTATCTGCCCGCCGCCCGCCTGCGCCCCGCCGCCATCACGCTGCCCGGCTCCAAAAGCATCAGCAACCGCACCCTGCTGTTGGCCGCCCTATCCGACAACGCCTGCCGCATTGAAAACCTGCTCGATGCCGACGATACCCGCCACATGCTCGCCGCGCTGCAAAGCCTCGGCGTCCGCATTGAACATCATGGAGGCGGTAGTTATACCGTACACGGTTGCGGCGGCCGTTTCCCGCAGCGGCAGGCCGATTTGTTCCTTGGCAACGCCGGCACTGCCTTCCGCCCGCTCACCGCCGCTCTGGCCCTGCTTGGCGGCGATTACCATCTGCACGGCGTGGCGCGGATGCACGAACGCCCCATCGGCGATTTGGTCGATGCCCTGCGCCAAGTCGGGGCAACTATCCGCTACGAAGGCCGGGAAGGCTATCCGCCGCTGCACATCGGTGAACGGCAGGCCGGCGGCCAGAGGCTTATCACTGTGCGCGGCAATGTGTCCAGCCAATTCCTCACCGCCCTTTTGATGGCCTTGCCGCTCACCGGGCAGGCGCACGAAATCGAAGTGCAGGGCGAGCTGATTTCCCAACCCTATATCGACATCACGCTCAAACTGATGGCGCAATTCGGCTTTCAGGTAGCCCACGACAGCCATCGGCTGTTCAGGCTACCTGAAACAGCCCGTTACCACGCCCCGGCTACCCTTCATGTGGAAGGCGATGCCTCCGGCGCATCCTATTTCCTTGCCGCCGGTTTGCTCGCCGCCACTCCCGTGCGCGTGTACGGCATCGGGCGGCACAGCATCCAGGGCGACACCGCGTTTGCCGCCGAGCTGGAAAAAATCGGCGCCGCCGTGGAGTGGGGCGAAAATTATATTCAGGTAGCCCGCCGCCCCGGCCAGCGCATCCGCCCCTTCGATTTGGATGCCAACCACATCCCCGATGCGGCAATGACCTTGGCCGTGGTGGCCCTTGCTGCCGGCGCGCGTTGCAGCCTGCGCAATATCGGCTCATGGCGCGTGAAAGAAACCGACCGCATCACCGCCATGGCCGCCGAACTGCGCAAACTCGGTGCACGGGTGGAAGAGGAAGCCGAAGCCATCCACATCACCCCGCCGCCCCGCCTGGCCGCCAACGCCCGTATCGACACCTACGACGACCACCGCATGGCCATGTGCTTCTCTCTGGTTTCCCTGCTCGGCGTGCCGGTGTATATCAACGACCCGCAATGCGTGAACAAAACCTTTCCCGATTATTTCCGATTGTTTGAATCTATGCGGGCGTGAGAGGCTGCATAAGGGAAGATGAGGCATCAGCCAAACGTGAGCAATCTGTTTTTATGCTTTGGCCGAATGGAAGAAATTGGCATTAAGTGGCAGCTGGTTTGGTATAAATGCTTGGCCTGCTCTCTGCAATGTTAAAAGGCTACCTGAAAATTTTCAGATAGCCTTTTAACGTACGAAAGGGACAGACTCTTAGCAGAAGCTGTGTGTACCCAACAGACCTCAAGCCGCAGTGTTGATTTTGTTGAATAGCCGCAGGCAGTTGGCGGTGGTGGCTTGGGCGATGTTTTCCAAGCTGTCGCCGCGCAGTTGGGCGACGAAGGTGGCGGTGTGGCGGACGTAGGCCGGTTCGTTGGGTTTACCGCGTTTGGGTACGGGGGCGAGGTAGGGGGCGTCGGTTTCCACCAGCAGCCTGTCGAGCGGCACGTAGCGGGCGGCTTCTTGGATGGCGGTGGCGTTTTTGAAGGTAACGATGCCGGAGAAAGAGATGTAGAAGCCCAAATCCAAGGCCAGTTTGGCGGCGTGTACGTCTTCGGTGAAGCAGTGGATAACGCCGGCGTGGGCTTGGTGTTCGCGCAACAGACGCATGGTATCGGCGGCGGCATCGCGGGTGTGGACGACAAGTGGCAGGCCGCTGCGGTTGGCGGCTTCGATGTGCAGGGCGAAGCGTTGGTGCTGCCAGGCCAGATCGCCTTTGCACCAATGATAATCCAAGCCGGTTTCGCCGATGGCCACCACTTTGGGCCGGGCGGCACGTTCCAGCAGTTCTTCCAGGCTGAATTCTTCGGCTTCCGGGTCGTCGGGGTGGATGCCGACTGTGGCGTAGATGTTGGGGTGATTTTGAGCGATGGCGTGCACTTCTTCGAAGCTCTGCCGGCTCACGCTGATGGCGATGGCTTTATCCACGCCGGCCTCGGCCATGTTGGCGAGGACTTCAGGTAGCCTTTGGGCGAGGTCGGGGAAGTTGAGGTGGCAGTGCGAATCGATCAGCATGGCTACATGGTGTAGGTGGCGCGGTCGGTGTGCACCAGGCCGGGCAGTTGGTCTTCGATGTAGTTTTTACATTTGATGCCGGTTTCGTCGTCGCCGAAAGCGAGGCCCACGCCTTGCGGCTGACCGTTGGTGGTGCGGCTGAGGTTGATCCACACTACGCGGGTGCGCAGGAAGAATTTTTCCGGATTGTCAAACAGTTCCAATACCAACAGCACTTCTTCGCCCATTTTAAATTCGTCGTTGGTGGGCACGAAAATGCCGCCATGCTCCAGAAACGGCATGTAGCTGTAGTAGGCGATGGGTTTGTCTTTGAGGCTAACGCTCATCATGCGGCCGGGGGCGCTGTCGGCGGGTGTGCTCATGGGTATTTCCTTGTTTTAAGTAAGTAACGTTTATACAAAATAAATAACGGGCTTGTTTTCTTAAAGCGGCTTGTTTTGCCAGAAAGCAAGGTAGTTGGTTAGCAAATTTTCAATCTGCATTCTAACACTTAAGGTGTGCCTGCCGTAAGGGCTGAGGTGGTTTAGGGTGTGTACCAGTTGGAATAAAGTTGTCCCCCGGGTGCGGGAGGCTACCTGAAAAATGGCGGCTTGGTGTTGCGGGTAGTAGAGCGGGGGCAGGTTTTGCTGGGCGAGCGCAGTGTCGGCCAGCCATTTGTGCAGCCAGTCGAGAAACACGGCCAGCGGCCATTTTTGCTTGTCGAAGGCGGCGGCGTAATCCAGCATGGCCAACAGACGCGGTTTGGCCAGCAGTTGGCACAGCTCTTCGCGCATCGCGTCTTGCTCCGGCTCGGCTGCAAACAGCGGGGCGCCGCTGTGGAAGGCAAGCAGGGCTTCGGCTTGAGGGGTGTTTTGCGTTTTCAGGTAGCCTAAGGCTTCTTTGGCGCTTGGGGCAGGCAGCAGGAAGGGGCGGCAGCGGCTTTTAATGGTGGGCAGCAGGCGGTCTTTGTTGTGGGTCACCAAAAGGAACACCACCGATGCGGGCGGCTCTTCCAGCATTTTCAACAGCGCGTTGGCGGCTTGGGTATTCATGGTTTCCGCCGGCTGCACCAGTACCACGCGCAGCCCGCCGCGCACGGAGCTTTGCAGTAGCGGCGATAGCACGGCGCGCACGGCGTCGATTTTGATTTGCAGCAGCTTGCGCGCGCTTTCGCCTTCGGCAGGCAGCTCGGGCGCGAGTTCGTAGTAGTCCGGATGGCTGCCTTGGGCGAACAGATGGCAGGAAGGGCAGCTGCCGCATGGCTGGTGTTCGGCCTGCGGCTGCTCGCACAACAGCGCCTGCGCCAGATGGCGGGCAAACGCGGTTTTACCGGTGTCACGTCGGCCGGTAAGCAACCAAGCGTTGGGGCGGTTGCTCCATTGGGCAGCCAACTGCCGCCAAGCGGATTCATGCCAAGGATAAATCATAGGAAAACGTGAAGGCTACCTGAAAAGAAATTAGCCGTTTAAAAATAGAGTGAATGACAATAAGACTGCTACTGCGTTGGCTTGCCGCCATGTTAATCCGCTATAGCAAGAGGCTACCTGAAAACGAAGCAGGAGCGGCAGACTAAGCCTTCTTCCCCCACTTGGCTTTGGCGATTTCTACCGCCATCGGCAGCACGGACACCACGATAATGCCGATCACCACCAAGCCGAAATTATTTTTCACCACCGGCAGCTCGCCGAAGAAGTAGCCCGCATAAGTGAGCAGCCCCACCCACATCAGCGCGCCGATGATATTGTAGCGGATAAAGCGGCCGTAATGCATATCGCCCATACCCGCCACGAAGGGTGCAAAGGTGCGCACAATCGGCACGAATCGCGCCAGAATAATCGTTTTGCCGCCGTATTTTTCGTAGAAAGCATGGGTTTTATCCAGATACTCGCGTTTGAACACGCGCGAATCCGGTTTGGCAAACAGCTTTTCGCCGAAATACTTGCCGATGGCGAAGTTTACCGCGTCGCCGATTACCGCCGCCGCCAAGAGCAGCGCGGCCGCGATATGCACATTCATCCCGCCCAGCGCCGCCACCGCGCCGGCAGCAAACAAGAGCGAATCACCCGGCAGAAAGGGCGTAACCACCAGCCCGGTTTCGCAAAACACGATGAGGAACAGGATGGCATAAATCCACAGGCCGTAGGTTTGGGTGAGCTCGATGAGGTGTTGGTCGATATGCAGAACGAAATCAATCAGGCTGGCAAGCATGGGAAAACCGCAAATAGAAAGAACGGGCGGCATTGTAAGGCAAGAGCGGGCGGGCTGAAAGGGCTGCGTGCAAACCGGGCTGCAAACGCCGTTTTTGCTGCCGGATAGATGATGTCAGTTTTCAGGTAGCCTCAAGAGGGGGAGAGGCTACCTGAAAAATTTCTTTTTCTCAGAAACGCAGTCGACCTGTATTTTCAGGTAGCCTTTCGGCTGCCTGAAATGCTTTTTTCGGTTAGAATCGGCGGCATTTACCCATTTGCCTGTTTTCCCTATTTTCGAGGAGTTGTTATGTCGCAATACGTCTATTCCATGCTGCGCGTGAGCAAGGTGGTGCCGCCGCAGAAAACCATCATCAAAGACATTTCTCTTTCCTTCTTTCCCGGCGCGAAAATCGGCCTGCTCGGTTTGAATGGCGCAGGTAAGTCTACCGTGCTGCGGATTATGGCGGGCGTGGATAAAGAGTTTGAGGGCGAAGCCGTACCGATGAGCGGCATTAAAATCGGCTATCTGCCGCAAGAGCCGGAGCTTGATCCTGAAAAAACCGTGCGCGAGGAAGTGGAAAGTGGCTTGGGCGAAGTGGCTGCCGCGCAGAAACGTTTGGAAGAAGTGTATGCCGAGTACGCCAATCCCGATGCGGATTTTGACGCGCTGGCGGAAGAGCAGGGCCGCTTGGAAGCGATTATCGCGGCGGGTTCGTCCACGGGCGGCGGTGCGGAACACGAATTAGAAATCGCAGCTGATGCGCTGCGCCTGCCGGAATGGGATGCCAAAATCGGCAATTTGTCCGGCGGTGAAAAACGCCGCGTTGCCTTGTGCAAACTCTTGTTGAGCAAGCCAGACATGCTGCTGCTGGACGAGCCGACCAACCATTTGGATGCGGAATCGGTGGAATGGCTGGAGCAATTCTTGGTGCGCTTCCCCGGTACAGTCGTTGCGGTAACGCACGACCGCTATTTCTTGGACAACGCTGCCGAATGGATTTTGGAACTTGACCGCGGACACGGTATTCCGTGGAAAGGCAATTACTCGTCTTGGCTGGAGCAGAAAGAAAAACGCTTGGAAAACGAAGCGAAATCCGAAGCTGCGCGCGTGAAGGCGATGAAGCAGGAATTGGAATGGGTGCGCCAGAATGCCAAAGGCCGCCAAGCCAAGTCCAAAGCGCGTTTGGCGCGTTTTGAGGAAATGAGCAACTACGAATACCAAAAACGCAATGAAACGCAGGAAATCTTCATTCCCGTCGCCGAGCGTTTGGGTAACGAAGTGATTGAATTTGTGAACGTTTCCAAATCGTTCGGCGATAAAGTGCTGATTGACGATTTGAGCTTCAAAGTGCCTGCTGGCGCGATTGTCGGCATCATCGGCCCGAACGGCGCGGGTAAATCGACGCTGTTTAAAATGATTTCGGGCAAAGAGCAGCCCGATTCCGGCGAAGTGAAAATCGGGCAAACCGTGAAAATGAGCCTGATTGACCAAAGCCGCGAAGGTTTGCAAAACGACAAAACCGTGTTCGACAACATTGCCGAAGGCCGCGACATTTTGCAGGTCGGTCAGTTTGAAATTCCCGCCCGCCAATATTTGGGACGCTTCAATTTCAAAGGCAGCGACCAAAGCAAAATCGCCGGCAACCTTTCCGGCGGCGAACGCGGACGTTTGCACTTGGCGAAAACCTTGTTGAGCGGCGGCAATGTGTTGCTGCTGGACGAACCATCCAACGATCTCGACGTAGAAACCCTGCGCGCGCTGGAAGAAGCATTGCTGGAATTCGCCGGCAGCGTGATGGTGATTTCGCACGACCGCTGGTTCCTCGACCGCATTGCCACGCACATTCTGGCGTGCGAAGGTGATTCGAAATGGGTGTTCTTCGATGGCAACTATCAGGAATACGAAGCCGACAAGAAACGCCGTTTGGGCGAAGAGGGCGCGAAACCGAAACGTATCCGCTACAAACCGGTAACCCGCTAAAGCGCAAAGAGGCTACCTGAAAACCGACGGCTTAGTTTTCAGGTAGCCTCAATTTATCCAGCCAAACCAAAGGACAAACATGAACTGGCAGCAACTGCTCAGCACCAAGCGTTTCAAGCCCGAGAACGGCCGGCTGGTGGCCACCGTTACCCCCTCCAGCCAAGAAGGCGCGGATGCGCTGCGCACCGATTTCCACATCGATTACGACCGCGTGGTGTTTTCCGGCTCGTTCCGGCGGCTGGGGCGCAAAACGCAGGTGCACCCCTTTGCCGAGCACGACCATACCCACAACCGACTCACCCACAGCGTGGAAGTGGCCAGCGTGGGGCGCAGCTTGGGCAACCGCGTGGGCGTGATGCTGGCCAAGGGCGGTTTCTTGCCGCCGGAGAATACGCCATCCGATATCGGCGCTGTGGTGCAGGTGGCCTGCCTGGCGCACGATATGGGCAACCCGCCTTTCGGCCACACCGGCGAAGAGGCATTGCGCGATTGGTTCCGCAATCCCGAGCACGCAGGCTACCTGAAACACCTGGCCGAAGCCGAACGGCGCGACGTGCAAACCTACGAAGGCAATGCCCACAGTCTGCGCATTTTGGCCAATCTTGAAATGTATCAGCACCGCGGCGGCATGCGCCTCACCGCCGCCTCTATTGGCGCGCTGCTCAAATATCCTTGGACCACTTCCGCACCGCAGGGTTTGAAAAAATTCAATATTTATCAAACCGAGCTG
Source organism: Eikenella sp. HMSC061C02 (assembly GCF_001809035.1). Taxonomy (NCBI): domain Bacteria; kingdom Pseudomonadati; phylum Pseudomonadota; class Betaproteobacteria; order Neisseriales; family Neisseriaceae; genus Eikenella; species Eikenella sp. HMSC061C02. The sequence continues at coordinate 18,161 of NZ_KV795506.1, read as the reverse complement.
CCATTTATCGAATGCGTGGCCGCCGAATTGGGGCTACCTGAAATCGCTGCGCACCATTGGAGCCGCCACCCCCTGTCCTACCTGATGGAAGCGGCAGACGACATCTGCTACGCGCTCCTGGATTTGGAAGACGCGGTGGAGCTCGGTCTGCTGGACGATCGCGAAGTGGAAAACGTATTGCAGGGCATGGTACACATCGACAAACTCTGGCCGGAGCAATCCGCCCGCCAGCGCTGCGCCATGCTGCGCGGCATGGCCATCGGCCGCGCCATCGACGACATGGCACAAACCTTTATGTTGCACCATGCCGACCTGCTCGCTGGCAGCTTCCAAGGCAAAGACCTGCTCAGCGTGTGCACGCCCGAAGTGCGCGATTCGCTGGAACGGGCCAAAGAGCTGGCACGTACCCGCGTGTTTCGCCATCAGAGCAAGCTGATTACCGAAATCGCCGCCTTCCCCTGCATCGGCTCGATTCTCAACCTGCTCGTGCCCGCCGCTTTCGCCTACATCACCAAAGCACACGTCAGCACCCGCCAATCGCTGGCCTTGGAGCTGCTGCGCGACGACCCATTGAACGAACAAGACACGCTTTACACCGCCTACATGAAAATCCTCGATTTTGTCGGTGGCATGACCGACAACGCTGCCGCTAGACTGGCGCGGGAAGTGTCGGGGATTGGGATGCTGTAAGGATTGATGTGCCAATCATGTAAGGCTACCTGAAAATAAGTGCAGCCAACTTCTGCGAAGCTAAAATATAACTCGATATTTTGTCATCAAAAGCTAGAAAGAAACTCCATGTCCACCATCCTCGTTACCGGCGGTGCCGGTTTTATCGGCTCACACACCGTGGTCGAACTCATCCAAGCCGGGCATTCCCCCGTGATTATCGATAACCTCTGCAACGCCTCGCCTCAAGTTATCGGCCGCATTACAGAAATCACCGGGCACACACCCGCCTTTTATCAGGGCGACATCCGCGACCGCGAATTATTGCGCCGCATTTTTGCCGAACACCCCATCCAATCCGTTATCCACTTCGCTGCGCTCAAAGCCGTGGGCGAGAGCGTGAAAAAACCGCTTGAGTATTACAGCAACAACGTTTCAGGTAGCCTTATCCTGCTGGAAGAAATGCAGCGCGCGGGCGTGAAAAGCATCGTGTTCAGCTCCTCCGCCACCGTGTATGGCGACCCGGATACCGTGCCGATTACCGAAACAGCCCCTCTCGGCGAAGCCACCAATCCCTATGGCGCATCCAAGCAGATGATGGAACGTATGATGGCCGACCTCCACACCGCCGACCCCGAATGGAGCGTGATTCTGCTGCGCTATTTCAACCCCATTGGCGCACATCCCAGCGGCCGTATCGGCGAGCAGCCCAACGGCATCCCGAATAATTTGTTGCCCTACGTTTGCCAAGTGGCCGCAGGCAAGCTGGCCGAACTCTCCGTGTTCGGCGACGACTACCCCACTCCCGACGGCACCGGCGTGCGCGACTATATCCACGTTGTCGATCTGGCGCTCGGCCACGTGGCCGCCCTCGATAAAAAAAGCCGCGAAGCAGGCGTGCACATCTACAACCTCGGCACCGGCAAAGGCTCGTCCGTGCTGGACATCATCCGCGCCTTCGAAGCCGCTTCGGGTCAAAAAATCCCCTATGCCATCAAACCCCGCCGTGCGGGCGACATTGCCGAATGCTATGCCGACCCAGCCCGTGCCGCTGCCGAGCTGGGCTGGCATGCCGAACGCAGCCTGAACGACATGATGCGCGACTCTTGGCGCTGGCAAAGCGGTAATCCGAACGGATATGGAGATTGATGACGGAGAGGTTACCTGAAACTTTCAGGTAGCCTTTATCCAACACAGGCTGCCTGAAAAGAATAATGTGCTAATTTTGCTAAATTTCAATATTCTATCTTGCCATGCGGGGTTAAAGATGAACCTAACGTGCAGCGAGCAGACGACTATTTGTCCATTCAGAGTTGAAGCTCAATTCGACCAAGATTTATCATGCACTCGAAAATATTGCTTTCTCAAAGCATTAAACCGATTTTGTCAGTAATATCTACACCGTTGGATACGGCAAACCGCCGCCACGGTATTCTTTCCATCCATACTGGAGAAAATTATGCAAAAAACCCTGATTGCCTTGGCCGTATTGGCCTTGTCTGCTGCTGTTCAGGCTGCCCCCGCAGACGAGGGCGTGCCGTTGCACCCCATCAATGACGGCCGCTACACCGTAACCGCCGGCTACGCACACGAAAATGCCAAAATTGATCAGCTTAAATACTCCGGCGACGGCGTTACCCTGCAAGGCCGCGCCGATATCCCGCTGGCTCAGCAACACGCCATTCGTACCGAATTGGGCTATCAATACCTTGATTCCGATGCGAAAGCCAATGGCGAAAAACTCATCAACGGTGCTAAAACCAATAATGTAGATGTGTATGCCGGCTATTTGTTCTCTCCCTCCGGCTTCAAAAACGGCGGCCTGCGCGTGGGTGGTGGTTTGGGCTACAACCACGGCAAAACCGATGTGCGTAACCACAGAATCGATCCCGATGACGACTCTGTCGATATCAGTGCCAACAACCTGTATCTGAAAGCCCAGGTGGAATACGAGCAGCAACTGGGTAGCGGCTGGAGCATTACTCCATGGACCGAAGCCCAAGTCAGCCTACACCGCCGAGTGGAAGAGCAATATACTCAGATTGAGTATGCCAGCGATGGTAAATACAAACAAAACAACTACAGCCTCGGCCTGGGCGTGGACGTGAACAAACAGCTGGGCGAAAGCACCAGCCTCACCTTCGGCCCCTACTACCGCTACACACGGGATAAAGCCACTAGCTTTACCCACGAAGGCGAGAATATCGAAGTGCCGAAAACCAACCGCCACAGCTTCGGTATTCGAGGCGGCGTGCGTTTCTAAACATTGTATTTGTCTGCAATACAAAGGCTACCTGAAGTTTCAGGTAGCCTTTTTGTATCAAGATATGGGTTAGGTTATGACTCGGTATTTCAGGTAATTGAATGTTTTTGTTGGGTTTAGTAACTTTATGCGCTGGTTTAGTTTGTATTGACCCGATAAGTCAGTACTTGTGCAGTAGTTTGAGGACAAGACGGTTTTGCAACTTGCAATAGACCTGCATCTGTTGCGGATCGTTTTGGAAACGATTAATGGCTGAAACATGGTGCCAAGTCACTAAGTTTCCATGGTTTCTATTTCTTGGGCTTTGTCAGGATAGTGCTCTTGAATCAATGTGGAGCAGCGCAAAGCTTCTTGCAGATGACGATTGAGATTTGGCTGGGGAATGTTGCTATTGAATTCGTTATCGCTGCAATAGTCAGTAAATAGGGAGATTCTGGCAAAGTCTATTATGGTATAGGTACATTGATTGAGTTCGGTGCTCTCGGCATAGGCGGTGGAGGCAAGGAGCGAGAGAAGGCAAAATATTTTTCTCATGGTTTATATCTCACTGATGATGTGATGATTACAAATACGGAAAGGCTACCTGAAACTTTCAGGTAGCCTTTTAATTCATACATCAATTATACGTCAACCAACAGAGCAGGACAGTTATTTGCTCATCTGCACTGCTTGGATCGCGGTAAGGGCGATGGTGTAGACGATGTCGTCCACCAAGGCGCCGCGCGAGAGGTCGTTTACCGGTTTGCGCAGGCCTTGCAGCATGGGGCCGATACTCAATACGTTGGCGCTGCGCTGTACGGCTTTGTAGGTGGTGTTGCCGGTGTTCAGGTCGGGGAAGACGAACACGTTGGCTTGGCCGGCTACTTTGCTGTCGGGCGCTTTCTGGCGGCCTACGCTGGGCACGCTGGCGGCGTCGTATTGCAGCGGGCCATCGATGAGCAGATCGGGGCGTTTTTCCTGCGCCAAGCGGGTGGCTTCTTTCACTTTTTCCACATCGGCGCCGCTGCCGGAGGTGCCGGTGGAGTAGGAAATCATGGCTACTTTGGGATCGATGCCGAAGGCTTTGGCGGATTCGGCCGATTGGATGGCGATGTCGGCCAGCTCTTCGGCGGTGGGCTCGGGGTTCACGGCGCAGTCGCCATACACGAACACCTGCTCGGGCATCAGCATGAAGAACACGCTGGATACCAGGCTGGCGCCGGGGGCGGTTTTAATCAGCTGCAGGGCGGGGCGGATGGTGTTGGCGGTGGTGTGTACCGCGCCGGATACCAGGCCGTCCACGTCGTCTTGCTGCAGCATCATGGTGCCGAGCACGACGCTGTCTTCCAGCGCCTGACGTGCCAAGCCGGGGGTGAGGCCTTTGTTTTTGCGCAGCTCTACCATCGGGGCAACGTATTGCTCGCGGATGGTGTCGGGGTCGATGATTTCCAAGCCTTCAGGCAGGGTGATGCCGCGGTTGGCGGCCACTTCGCGCACAGCTTCCGGTTTGGCCAGGAGCACGCAGCGGGCGATACCTTTGCTTTGGCAGATGGCAGCAGCTTCCACGGTGCGCGGCTCGTCGCCTTCTGGCAGAACGATGCGGCGGTTAGCGGCGCGCGCCTGCTCCATCATGCGGAAACGGAAGGCAGGCGGCGACATCAGCAGCTGGCGCGGCTGGCCGATGTGGCGGCAGAGTTCTTCCACATCAACATGTTCAGCCACGAATTCCACCATGGTTTCCATGCGTTCGGTGTCGTCGGCGGGGATGGTTTGGTCTTGGTGAGCCAGTGCGTAGGCGGTGGCGAACGTGTCGTGTTCGGTGAGCAGTACCGGCACGTTTTGGCTCAGCGCGGGGCTGATAATGCCCTGTACGGCAGGCGAAGGCGCGGTGCCGCAGGTGAGCAGCAGGCCGGCCACCGGCACGCCGCTGAGGATTTTCAGCGAAGCAGCCATCAGGATGTCTTCACGGTCGCCGGGGGTAATCACCAGTGCGCCGGAAGTGATGCGGTGGTGCATGTGGGCAGCGTTTTGTGCGGCCACCACGATTTCTTTGGTGCGGTTGCCCAAATACTCTTGTCCGGCAATCACTTGGGCGTTCAGGTAGCCCGCAATGTCGGCCATGCGGCGCAGCGATTGTTCTGGCGCGAAAGGCAGCACGCCCATGCAGGGGATGCCGCTGCGCACTTTGGCAGCCACTTCGGCAGCGAAGGCTTTGCTGTCGTTGCCGTGGTAGCGGTTGATGATGAAACCGGCCACATCGGTATGGCTGTTGGCATATTCCTGCGCGGCCAAGTTGATTTGGTCGGCCACTTGTTCGGCGCTGTGGTTGCCGGCGGCGGCCACCAGGATCACGTTGGCGTTGAGCGCGGCGGCGATTTGCGCATTTTTGTTGGAGAGAAAGCCGCGTTCGCTGTCGGGCACCACGCCTTCAATAATGGCCACGTCGTGTTCGGCGGCGGTAACCTGGTCGAAGTCGGATACCATCAGCTCGATTAAATCGTCATCACGACCAGCGCCCACCAACTCTTCTACTTTAGAGAGCGGCTGCGGGCGCGGCGGGTTGAGGTGGAACAGTTTGTTAGCAAACACGATGGCGGCTTCGGTGTCGCCGGCGGGAGTGGGTTTGTGCGATACCGGTTTGTAGTACACCGGACGGCGACCGCTACGTTGCAGGGCGCGCAGCAGGCCGAGCGAGATGCTGGTGAGGCCAGTTTTGGTGCCGATGGGCACGAGGAGGAAGTTCGGCATAGGGCTTCTTTCTTGGTAATAGGTTGATCAATCAGCGTAAAACGGCCAAATCAACAAGGCGGCCGGCAGACGTTTGCCTGTGCTGTTTTTTGCAGGCCGCATTGTTGCACTATTAATCAGGAGCGGCAAGCGATGGATGTGATTTATACACGTTTTCTGCTATGCCGCAAGGCTACCTGAAAGCCGTTTTTCAGGTAGCCTCCCACACAAAACCGCCCGCAAGTTTCCCTGCGGGCGGCTGTTCGGTTTAAGCCAACCGTGCGCTTAGTTCGGAGACACCAAAATCTTCACTTGGCTCTTCTCTTTCACCAAGGCTTCAAAGCCTTCGCTCACGATGTCTTGCAGCTTGATGCGTTTGGTAACCAGCTTGTCTTTCGGGAAGTAGCCTTGTTCCATCAGTTGCAGCACGGCGGGGAAAATATCGCGGTAGGCGATGATGCCTTTCACGGTTTTTTCCTTGATCACGATTTCGTTCGGGTGGATGGAGGCTTCATTTTCCCAAATGCTCACGATCACGCATTCGCCGTCGTTTTCCACGGCTTCGATGGCTTGTTTCAACACGGGAGCCACGCCGGTTACTTCAAACGATACGTTCACACCACCGTCGGTTTCGGCTTTGATGTGTTCTACTACGTTTACTTTGGAGGGGTCGATCACTACGGCGCCCAGCTCGCGGGCTTTTTCCTGACGCTCAGGAGAAAGCTCGATGGCGTAGATGGTGGTGGCACCGGCAGCGCGCAGGGCTTCGATGGTGAGCAGGCCGATGGGGCCGCAGCCGAATACGGCAGCGGTGTCGCCGGCTTTCAGTTTGCTCTGGCGCACGGCATACAGGGCCACGGCGGCAGGCTCGGTGAGCGCGCCTTGTTCGTAGTCGATGCTGTCGGGCAATTTGTGGCACAATTCGCCGTCTACCACGCAGTAGCTGGTGAAGCCGCCGTCGGCAGCCAGGCCGACGAAGCCTAGGTTTTTGTCGAGGTTGTATTTGCCTTTGAGGCCGTCTTTGGCCAAAATCGGCTCAACGGTTACGCGGTCGCCCACTTTCACGTTGGTCACGCCAGCGCCCACTTCCACAATTTCACCGGCAAATTCGTGGCCGAGCGTGAGCGGGGCTTTGCGGCCGGAATAGGGATGCTCTTTCTCTACCGGGATAAAGATAGGGCCGCCGAGGTATTCGTGCAGGTCGCTGCCGCAGATGCCGGTGTATTTCACAGCGATTTTCACTTGTGACGGGCGTGTGATTTCGGGAACGGCTACGTCTTCCACGCGGATGTCGCGGCGGCCGTACCATCTTGCAGCTTTCATTGTACTCATATCAGTATCCTTTGAGGTCGAGTTGAGAAGGAGAACCGATTGTAGAAACTTTGGGCGGCAGTTTCAAGCGAATTTGGGCTATTATTCCGATTTATTTTTCAGGTAGCCGAACACAACGGCCGGTTGCCGTTGCTTTGGCTTAAAATTTAGCAATTTATGATTGAAATACAGGAAATTACCTATCGATACCCGCAGGCGCAGGAAAACGCGCTCAATAGCGTGAGCCTGCCGATAGTCGAAGGGGCAGCGCTGGGCCTGCTCGGTCCCAACGGCGCGGGCAAAACCACGCTAATGTCGCTTTTGGCCGGGCTGTTGCCGGTGCAGGGCGGGCAGATTTTGTTTGACGGCGTGCCGCTGGGCAGGCTGCCGGCCAAAGAGCGGCAGCGTATTTCGCTGGTGCCGCAGGATTTTGCCTTTTATCCCCTGCTTTCGGTGTGGGACAATATGCGCTTTTTCGCCGCACTGTATGCCGTGCGCGACGAAGGCTACCTGAAAACCTTGCTGGAGCAGACCGGCCTGGCTGCACACCGCGCCAAGTTGGCCAAACACCTCTCCGGCGGCCTGAAGCGGCGCTTAAACTTCGCCATCGGCCTCATCAACCGACCCAAGCTGATTTTTTTGGACGAAATCACCGTGGGCATCGACCCCGAATCGCGCCGCTTTATTTTGGACAGCGTGGCCGCGCTCACGCAGCAGGGCATCACGGTGGTGTACACCTCGCATTATTTGCAGGAAATCGAGCTGTTGTGCCGCGATATTGCGCTGCTGCACGGCGGACGGCTGGTGTATCACGGCGGCCTGCATGAGGTGTTGCGCCAAGGCGGGCAATCCGGCTTGGCTTTGCGCACCATGCCGCCGCTGCCCGATGCCGAACTGGCCGCGTTGCAAGGCCGCCGCGCCGCCGCCGGCACGCTGCATTTCGATACCGATGCGCCCGCCGAGCTGCTGGCCGCACTGCAAGATAAAGGCTATGCCGCCGAAGCCTGCCGTTTCGGTTTTGCCTCGCTGGAAAGCTTTTATTTGGACTTCTTGGCCAAACAGGCTACCTGAAAACCATAAAATGAATATGATCAAACCCATGCAAGCATCCCATCCCATAAGGCCGGCCTCATGTTAGCCGCCGCCATTGCCAAAGAACTCAAGCTACTCAGCCGCGACCTGCACGGCGTGGCCGTGCTGTTTGTGATGCCGATTCTGTTTATGCTGATTATGTCGGCCGCCTTGAGCAGTAGCCGGGAAAACCTCAATCCCGACGCGCAAATCGTGCTGCTCGGCAAACCCGACAGCCGGCTCAACCAACAGTTTCTGCAAGCCCTGCAAAACGAGAATCTGAAAGTGCAGCTGGCCGATGAAAGCCGCCTGGCCGATTTTCAGGTAGCCTTACAGCGCGGCGAGGCCGATTTGCTGCTGCTCAATCCAAACGATGAAACCACCCCGCTGGAAAAAGAACAGCCCTTGCGCTTGTGGCTCCAGCCCGATGCCGACCGCGGCTGGCTGCTCGGCATCAAAGGCCTGATGCGCCAGCACTACACCCAGGCACGCCTGGCGCAATACTTTGATGGCAACGAAATCGTGTTGGACAACAACAAAAATCCCGCCGTGCGCCGCATTCAAGACCAAGTGAACAAGGAATTGGACGATAAGTTCGGCCAAATCGAAACTTATCTGGGGCGCGAAATGTGGCAGGAAACCTATCTGAACCGGCAGGGCGAGGCGGTGGAACAGCCCAACTCCGTGCAGCACAGCGTGCCCGCCTGGCTGATTTTCGGCATGTTTTTCATCATGATACCGCTCTCCAACGTGATGGCGATGGAGCGGCAGACCAACACGCTCACCCGCCTGAACATGGCGCGTGCCCCCGCGTGGAAACTCTTGGCTGCCAAGCTGATTCCCTACTTCTTAATCAACCAGTTGCAGTTTGCCGGCATGATTGCGCTGGGCGCATGGGTGTTGCCCCTGCTCGGCATGCCCGCCTTTGCGCTGGCCGGCGGCTGGGCGGGCTATGCCGCCGTATCCTGCGCCGTGAGCCTGGCCGCGCTGGGCTATGGGCTTTTGGTGAGCGTGCTGGCCAAAACCACCGAACACGCCGTGGTGCTGGGCGGCGGCGGCATCATCATCATGGCCGCACTGGGCGGCGTGATGGTGCCCGTGCACATCATGCCCGCGCTGATGCAGCAGCTCTCCCAGCTCTCGCCGATGGGCTGGGGCTTGTCCGCCTTCCAGAAACTGCTGTTAAACCATTACACCCTGGCGCAAATCGCCCCGCAGTTGCTGCACCTGGCCGGTTTCGGCCTGGCCGCCCTCGCCGCCGCCGCCGCGCTCTACCGCCGCCAACTCAAAACCCAAGCGAGATTTTAAAGTGAACACGCCCGATTTAAGCTCCCCCGCGCTGGAGCAGGCCTTGAAGAGCCTGATTGTGCGCGAAACCGAAAAACAAGACGACGTGGACATGGCCGCCATTGCCGACGACTCCCCGCTGTTCGGCCCGGAAAGCCCGGTCGGCCTCGATTCGCTCGATGCGCTGCAAATCACCGTCGCTCTGCAAGCCCGTTACGGCGTGCGCCTCAACGGCGACCGCATGGTGCGCAAACACATGATGAACGTGCGTGATTTGGCCGCCTTTATTCGCGAACAGCACGGCACATAAAGGCTACCTGAAAAACCGTTCTGCCCGCTTTCAGGTAGCCTTTGCCGTATCGCTAAGCACACCACATGAATCCGAAAATCACCCAACTCCAACAACGCAACGCCCAAGCCCGCTTGCGGCAGCGCTACGCCTTTTTAAACATTGCCGACATCCAATCCACAGATGGCGAGATTGCCCGCCGGTTTGTCGACAGCGGCATCTATCGGCTTACTAACCCAGCCGCTACCACCTTCCCGTTTCATCAAAACGGCATCATCGACCGCCCGTTCCGCCAAGCCCAGCACCAAGCCGCCCTCACCGAAATGGTGCGCCGGGTACGCGCCTTGCTTGCCGATACGGCGTGGATAAGCTTAAGCGAAAACGGCTTCGGCTTCTGGGCGCGCATTTCCCTGCCCGCCTTGCAGGCCGCTTTGGATCATTGGTTTGAACAACATGACGATTTCGGGCTGTATCTTGAAAACGGCTATGCGCTGGCCATTCATGATTCGGAGTATGAATGGGAATTGCTGGAAACGCCGGGCAGACCGTTTGAGGTTATCTGAAAAATGAACACCGCAAATACTCCATCCCGAGCCGCCTATTTGTGCGGCAGCAGCTATTGGTGCGCACAAGGGCAGGGCAGCCGCCCGTTCGGGCTACCTGAAACCTTATTCTTGCCGCCCGCCCTCCGCACCGCACACGGCTTGGGGCAGCCGCGCGAGCTGCCGTATTTCGCCGCCTTCCCCGCCGCTCCGGCCACGCTGGCGCAGCTGTGCGGCTGGATTGAGGCTCAAATCCGCCAAGCCGACGCCGCGGCCGGCTGGGAGGCAGACAACCTGGCCGGTATTCCCGTGTTCATCGGCTCCACTTCCTATGTGATGTCCGACCGCGAAGCCGCGCCGGCTGCCAGCCCCGAAGAAGAACACTACACCCTGTGTGAAATTGCAGGCTACCTGAAAACCCGTTTCCGCAGCCCCAACGTATTTAGCTTCGCCACCTCTTGCACTGCCGCCGCCCAAGCCCTGCTCGCCGCCGCCCGCAGCATCGAAAACGGCCTGGTCGAACGCGCCATCGTGGTTGGCTTTGAAAGCTTTAATCGGCTCACCTTCGAACATTTCCATGCTATGAACCTGCTCGACACCGAACCGGGTAGGCTGCCGTTTCTTGATGCCGGCGGGCTGGTGTTGGGTGAAGGTATGGCCGCGCTGGCACTCTCTGCCCGGCCGCACCGCGATTACGTTTGCCGCCTGCACGGCTTCACTGCGCAAACCGACCACCTCAACCTCACCGCCTCCTCCGCCGAACCGCTGCAGCATTTGCTCGCCGAATGCCTGCGCTGCGCTGGTGTTGCCGCGCCGGATTTACGCGGCGTGAAAATCCACGGCAGCGGAGGTTTGAGCGATGAAGTAGAAATGCAGGTGCGCCGCCAAATCTGGCCGCATACCCCCGCCCTGCTGTTCAAACCCTACACCGGCCACACCCTCGGCGCGAGTGCCGCCTTGGAAACCGCCCTGTTGCACGCCGCCCTGCAACAAGGCCGCCTGCCGCCCCTGCCCATATCCACCCCCGATTTCCCTTTGCCCACCCTGCACGGCCAGCCGCTGCCAAACGGCAGCTATCTGAACTATTTCCTCGGCTTCGGAGGCAGCCATTGCGCCTGGGTGTTGGATTGGCAGGGTTGAGGCTACCTGAAAAGTATATTTGATGATGTCGAATCCATTGCCCCCAGGCCAAACATTGGTCTACCTTCAAGCCACCGCCCGCTTTATCGCCGAGCCGCAGCAGCCTGATGCCGAACTGCGCCGCCTTTTGCGCGAGCAATACGGCATCGATGCCCGCCGCCTGAGCCGTTTCACCCTGCTCGCCCTGCTCGGCGCCTTGCCGCTGTGCCAAGGGCTACCTGAAAACCCTGCCATTTATCTCGCCTCGCCGTTCAGCTCCCCCTCCCGCATGGCCGCGATGCAACAGAAACTTGCCGCCTGCCAGCCCTCGCCGCTCGACTTTATGGCCAACCTCCACAACGCCGCCACGTTCCAGCTGGCGCAAATCCTCGGCAGCAGCGGCAACAGCGTGTTTCTCGCCGCCGATGCCGAAAGCTGCCTCAGCCCGCTGTATGCCGTGCTGAACGCATTGCTGGCCGAGCTCGGGCAAACCGTGCTGTTGGGCTGGGCTTATGAGCAGTCGGGGCAGGATGAGCAGGAAGGCAGCGTGTGGTGGCAAGTTTCAGGTAGCCTTCCGCCCCGGCAGCACGGCTGGCAGATAAGCACCGCTGCAATCAATCACACTATTCCTACCATGCCGCACCAATCCGCCTTCCTGCCCGCGGTATTGGCTTTGGAAGAGCAGTTGCACGACCGGGGCGGGCTTCTACTGCCGCCGCACGGCATCTGGCCCGCATTGCAGATAGAGTCGCTTGCTGCCGACGAGATAGGGAATGAGGCTTAACACAGTGCAAGGTGAGCCCATGCCATATGAAGGGTTTTAGCGATAGAAAGGGGCGGCGATGCCGTATCAATTATTTGGATGTGGTTGAACTGATTGGAGATATTCCCGAACACTACCTACCTGCCGGCGCACGCGGCGTGATTGTGGATATATACGGGCAAGATAAGTATGAGGTTGAGTTCGTAGGAGAGAACGGCGAAACCTTAGCACTGCTCGCCTTAAATGGGCAGACGAATTTTAAGCAGCCCGGCAAGCTGGGAACGGCTAGCTGAAAGCATGGAATAACGGAATTCCAATGCTGTTGGTCGTGAGCAATAGGAATGCGGTGGGTTCAGCTTGTTATCGTGCCCGTATTCTGAGGGCTGCTGCCTTGCTTCGTCTCTCTTTGGAATAGTTATACAGATCCGGCTAGCCTGGAAATTGACGATCAAAAACCACCCCGAATAATCATTCGGGGTGGTTTGCTATTGGCCGCTGCAGGCTACCTGAAAACCTACATCAGCTGCGGTGGGTTTCCACTTGCTGCAGTTGCTGCGGCTCGGGCACGGCAGTCGGGGCGGCGGGGGCAACATCGGCGCGGCGCAGGCCTTTGGGCTGTTCAGGCTCGGGCTGAACGGCGGAGAGCGCGGCGGGATCGGTTTGCACTAATACCAGACCACCTAGGTCGGCGGCCGCGGGTTCGGCTGCGGTTTGTTGCGGAACGGGTTGCGCCACGGCTGTCGTTGCCGTTTCTACGGCTTGGGCTGCGGCAGCAATGGAATCATCGGCAGATGCAGCTTCCGGAGCGGCTTGGGTTTCGACGGATGAGGCTTCTACGGCCACGGTTTCCACCACAACGGCTTCTTCCCGCGTTGTTTCCGCAACCGGGCTTGCAACAGCAGTCTGGTTTACGGTTTCAGCAGCTTCGGCGGTGTTTTCTTCGGCAAACACGAAGGTGGGTGCATCGGCTTCATCGGCCACTTCGGGGATGGTGATGACCAGCGGTTTGTTGATGTCGGCCTCATTGGGCTGCGGCATGGTGGCGGGCGCTTCGGTGTGCAGACCCAAGACCACGTCGGCGGCAGATTTCACCAGCTCGGCTTGCAGCGGAATATCCAAATATTGGATGATTTTCTGCGCAGAGGGGATGTTGCGCTGGCGGCCACGGCCTTTGCCGTTGCGTTGGCCGTTGTCTTGGCGGCGGTCGCGGCCGGAGCGGCGTTCGTTGCGTTCGCCGCGCTCATTGTTGCGCTCGCGATCGCCGCGTTCGCTGCCACGCTCTTGGTTTTCTGCAGGGCTGCCGGTGTCGTCAGCAATGCGTTCGGGGATGTCAGCCGCTTGGCTGGCGGCCTGCAGCTTATCGTTTTCAGCCGAGGCTACCTGGATATCGCTGTCTTTGCGTTGGCGGCGGCGTTGGCGCGGATTGGGCTGCTGCTCGGCAGCGGATTTCTCTGCTAGCTGTTGCGGTGTGCGGTTGTCCAAAGTTTCGGCATCGTCGGCATTTTGCTGGCGCGGCGGGCGGCTGTTGCCGTTTTGGCCGCGTTGCTGGCTGCGGTTGCGGCGGTTGCGGTTTTGCGGGGCTTTGCCGCGGTTGCCGCGGTTGCGACTGTTGTTGGCTGCGGGGGCTTCGGCGAGTTTGGTTTCGCCGCCGCCGAACAGTTTGGCAAACCAGGCGCCGATACCGGCCAGCAGGCCGGGCTCGGCAGGCTGCTGCACCACAGGGGCGGGGCTGCTGTGTTTGATGCCTTTTACGGCTGGCTCGGGTTTTACCGGCTTGGCCTGGCGGCCGATTTCCAAGGTTTGGCTGTCGTCTTCTTCGGGGATTTCGACTTGTTTGTAGCTGGGCTCGGCATCGTCGTCCACGTCGTCGGGGCGTACGCGGGTGATATTGTAGTGCGGGTTTTCCAAATGGGTGTTGGGAATCATCAGGATGGATACGTCCAGCCGCTCTTCCAGGCCGAACAACTCGGCGCGTTTTTCGTTGAGCAGGAAGGTGGCCACGTCCACCGGCACTTGGGCGTGCACTTCTTCGGTGTTGTCCTTCATCGCTTCTTCTTGGATGATGCGCAACACATGCAGGGCGGTGGATTCGATGCCGCGGATCACGCCGGTGCCGGCGCAGCGCGGGCAGGCTACGTGGCTGCTTTCGCCCAGGGAGGGGCGCAGGCGCTGGCGGGAAAGCTCAAGCAGGCCGAAGCGGGAAAGTTTGCCCATCTGCACGCGGGCGCGATCTTTCCGCAGCGCGTCGCGCAGGGTGTTTTCCACATCGCGCTGATGCTTGGGGTTTTCCATGTCGATGAAGTCGATCACGATCAGGCCGCCCAAGTCGCGCAGGCGCATTTGGCGGGCCACTTCTTCGGCGGCTTCCATATTGGTTTGGAAGGCTGTTTCTTCGATGTCGGCACCGCGGGTGGAGCGGGCGGAGTTCACGTCTACGGAAACCAGGGCTTCGGTGTGGTCGATTACGATGGCGCCGCCGGAAGGCAGGCTCACGGAGCGCGAGAAGGCGCTTTCGATTTGGTGCTCGATTTGGAAGCGGGAGAAGAGCGGGATGTGGTCGTCGTAGTATTTGAGCTTGCCTACGTTGTGCGGCATCACATAGCTCATGAATTCCTGCACTTGGCCGAACACTTCGCGGTTGTCGATGAGGATTTCGCCGATGTCGGAGCGGTAGTGGTCGCGGATGGCACGGATGAGCAGGGAGCTCTCCATAAATAGGAGATAAGGGTCTTGATGGGCGTTGCCGGCTTCTTCGATGGCGCGCCACAGTTGCAACAGATAGTTGAAATCCCATTGCAGCTCTTCCACACTGCGGCCGATGCCGGCGGTGCGGGCGATCAGGCTCATGCCGTGCGGCACGTCGAGCTGGCTCATGGCGGCTTTAAGCTCTTGGCGCTCTTCGCCTTCGATACGGCGGGAAATGCCGCCGCCGCGCGGATTGTTCGGCATGAGCACGAGATAGCGGCCGGCCAGGCTGATGAAGGTGGTGAGCGCGGCACCTTTGTTACCGCGTTCATCTTTTTCCACCTGCACGATGACCTGCATACCTTCTTGCAATACGTCTTGGATGCGGGCGCGGCCGCCGTCGTAGTCTTGGAAGTAGGCGCGGGAAACTTCTTTGAAGGGGAGGAAGCCGTGGCGGTCGGTGCCGTAGTCCACGAAGCAAGCCTCGAGCGAGGGCTCGATGCGAGTGATGATGCCTTTGTAGATATTGCCTTTGCGCTGTTCTTTGCCCAGCGTTTCAATGTCGAGATCGAGCAGGTTTTGCCCGTCTACAATCGCCACGCGCAGCTCTTCGGCCTGGGTGGCGTTAAATAACATACGTTTCATGATGTTGCTAACCTTTTGTTTGGTTTGCAATTCCGAAGCGTGTAATTAGTTTGGCCGCTTTGCTGCCGCTGGGGAAGGCTACCTGAAAACAAAGTTTCAACTAAATTAAAATCGGCAGCCGTGTGTGGTGCGGTCCTGAAGCGCGGTGTGCGGCAAACCGCCGTGGCGGTTGGGCAGCCGGCTTCGGACGCGGGCAGAAAACGGTAAAGAAGGTAGTGAAAGAACGGGGCGGGCATCGCTGCCGCGCTGGTCGCCGGACGGGCGGCTAATTTGGAAAGCCGCGGCAGGCCGGATGGCGGCCGCTTGCGGCGGGGTATAGCGGATTAATTTTAAAGCAAAGCTGTGTTGGCTTGTTTTGCCGTACTGCTTGGATTGCGGCTCGCCGCTTGGCTCTGGTTTAAACTTAATACGTTATTAATTCGGTGTTGTGGTCTTCTTTAAGCCCGGCAGCGGGTGCGGCGGCGCGCTGGTCGCGTCTTAGGCCGTTTGGGCTGCCGGAGCCGTAAACTCAATTACTATTTCAATCTGCCCGCCAAAATGCGCGGCAGGCAGAGGAAAGCCGTTCGGAATTGTCTTTTTACGATAAAATAAACAGTAAACAATCAACTTGCCAACCCGGCGGCACCCTTTGTTTTTCGCTTTGTTGAAGCTTGGCTTTCAGGTAGCCCGGGCACGGTGTCGGCAGGGAGAGGATTATAGAGAAAATGCCAGCAATTAGCAAAAATTCAGTCAATTATTTGAGCGTAGACGAAGCGGCCGCCGGGCAGCGTTTGGATAACTTCCTCATCCGCCTGCTCAAAGGCGTGCCCAAGAGCCATATCCACCGCATCATCCGGGGCGGCGAAGTGCGCGTGAACAAAAAGCGCGCCGCTGCCGACAGCCGTTTGGCCGCGGGCGACGAAGTGCGGATTCCGCCGATTCGGCTGGCGCAGAAAGCCGGGCAGGCCGAGGCTGCCGTGCCGCCGCGCGAATTTGACATTGTGTTTGAAGACGAGCACCTTTTGGTGGTGGACAAACCTTCCGGCGTGGCCGTGCACGGCGGCAGCGGCGTGAGCTTCGGCGTGATTGAGCAGCTGCGCCGCGCCCGGCCGCAGGCGCGATATTTGGAATTGGTACACCGGCTGGACAAAGATACCAGCGGCCTCTTGGTGGTGGCCAAAAAGCGCAGCGCATTGGTGAAGCTGCACGAAGCCTGGCGCAACGATAAGCCGAAAAAAGTATATTTGGCGCTGGGTATGGGCGCGTGGCCGCAGGGCGTGCGGCAGGTGAAGCTGCCGCTGTTCAAATACACCGGCGCGGCAGGCGAGAAAATGGTGCGCGTGAGCGAAGAAGGGCAGAGCGCGCACACGCTGTTCCGCGTGCTGGAAAGCTTCGGCGGCGCGCCGCTGCACGCGGTGGGGCTTTCCGCCCTGAGCCTGATGGAAGCCACGCTGCGCACCGGCCGCACCCACCAAATCCGCGTGCATATGCAGTCGCAAAACTGCCCGATTGCCGGCGACGAACGCTATGGCGACTACACCGCCAACCGCCGCCTGAAAAAGCTCGGCCTCAAACGCATGTTCCTGCACGCCCACCGCTTGGAGCTCGAACACCCGGCAAGCAGCGAAACGCTGGTGCTCACCGCGCCGCTGCCGGAAGAGCTGCGTCAGATGCTTGAGAGCTTGCGGCAGGAGTAAGAGGCTACCTGAAAAAGCAAGCTCACGATTCCGGCTTCGTTTTTCAGGTAGCCTGTTTGCCATTTAGCCAAAAAGGAAAGATATGCAGCAAAACGATAAGCAGCCCAAATTCAAAGTAATCCTGCCGGAAGGCTTTTCTTTGGAGCGCCCCAAGCAGGTGATCACCCAGCCCGTCGAGAGCGGTCGTGCCGATTTGGAGGAAATCATCCGGCAGGAAACGGCGTGCCGCCAAGCCGAGGCGGAAACCGATGAAATTATGATTAACGCCTTGCTGCACGGCGCAGGGCGCAGCTTCAAATGAGGCTACCTGAAAATTCAGCCAGCCCAAACTTCCAACACATCAAGGAATGCCCATGAAACCGTATCGCGTATTGATTTTCGACTGGGACGGCACCTTAGCCGATTCCACCGCCCAAATCGTGCAGGGCGTGCAAAATTCTTTTTGCCGCTTCGGCTGGCCGCCGCCCGCCGAGGCCGACATCCGCGCCACCATCGGCCTGAGCCTGCGCGAAGCCCTGCGCCGCCTCTGTCCGCAGCTGGATCAACAGCAAACCGAAGCCGCCATCCGCGCCTATCAGCATGAATACTTCCACCGCCGCGAGCAAACCGTTTTGTTTCCCGACGCAGGCAATACCCTACAGCGGCTGCAACAACACTACTGGCTGGCCGTGGCCACCGACAAAGGCCGGCGCGGGCTCGATGCCGCCCTGGACGAAACCGACACGCGCAGCTTCTTCCTTGCCACCCGCACCGTCGACGAATGCGCTTCCAAGCCCCAGCCGGAAATGGTGCTCTCCATCTGCGACGAATTGGGCGTGCACCCGGCCGAAGCCCTGGTAATCGGCGACACCACCCACGATTTGCACATGGCGCACAACGCCCGAAGCCCCGCCATCGCCCTCACCACCGGCGCCCACACCCCCGGCCAACTGCAAACCGCCCCGCACCTGGCCATGCTGGACGGCTTGACCAGCTTGGCGGCCTGGCTGGCAGAATAAAGGCTACCTGAAAGCGTAATCTCCAACGAAGGGCGAAGATTTCAGGTAGCCTTTAGCTTATTGCCGCGCCAAACTAAATTACCCAGGGAAAAACATGATTACATTAAGAGACATCACCCAATTAATCGCCATGCTGT
>NZ_KV795505.1:0-17551 GCF_001809035.1 Eikenella sp. HMSC061C02 | reverse complement strand
GGATATCCGGGGCTTTGGCAAAGCTTTATATCTAGTTTTATAAAAAACTGTTGGGATGTATGGGTACATTGGACTTCTGTACAGAATGCAGATTTTTATTTAATTTCATTTATTATTAAAAGGTTATGCTGGCAGATTAGATGGATGGTTCGGCAACTTTATATGAGCAAGTGTGCAAAATGCAATTATTTGTTATTTAAGGGTAAAACTAGTTGCGCTATGGATGGTGCTAACTTATAGTTGCGATTGGTAATACTTTTTTCACTAGACTTCAAGGAGTTAAAATTATGAAGAAGTTTTTATTCGTCATTGTTAGCTTGCTGAGTTTTTCTTGGGCATTAGCACAAGTTAATATTAATACTGCCACTGCACAAGAGCTGCAAACCTTGAACGGTATCGGTCCGGCTAAAGCTGCTGCAATTGTGGAATATCGTACCGCTAACGGCCCGTTCAAATCTCCTGAAGACATTAAAAACGTGCGTGGTATCGGTAATGGCATTTATCAGAAGATTTCTTCAGAAATTACCGTTGGTAATGGCCAGACTGCCCGTACTCCGGCTGCTCGCCCTGCTACTCAACAGCAACAACCGCAACCAGCTGCCGCCAAACCGGCTACTCCGGCTGCTAAACCAGCTACTCCCGCAGCTAAACCATCTGCCAGCAAACCTGCCGCCACCCGTCCGGCTGCCAACAAACCAGCTGCTGCTAACCCCTAATAAGTATGAAATGCTTATACACCGCCTGCCATATTGCCGGCGGTGTTTTTATGTACGAAAGCGGGTACAATAAACACCGTTTTATTTGGAGAAAACTATGCCTAAGCACCACAAACTCATCATCCTCGGTTCCGGCCCCGCAGGTTACACCGCCGCCGTTTATGCCGCCCGCGCCAACCTCAATCCCGTCATCATCACCGGTTTGGAACAAGGCGGCCAACTCATGACCACCACAGAAGTGGATAACTGGCCTGCCGATGCTGACGGCGTACAGGGCCCCGAATTGATGGCGCGCTTCCTCGCCCATGCCGAACGCTTCGGCACGGAAATCGTTTTCGACCACATCCACACCGCACAACTGCAGCAACGCCCGTTCAAACTCATCGGTGATGCGGGCGAATACACCTGCGACGCACTCATCGTCGCCACCGGCGCATCGGCCAAATACCTCGGCCTGCCGAGCGAAGAAACCTTCGCCGGACGCGGCGTGTCCGCCTGCGCCACCTGCGACGGCTTCTTCTACAAAAAACAAGACGTAGCCGTAGTCGGCGGCGGCAACACCGCCGTGGAAGAAGCACTCTACCTGGCCAATATTGCTAACACCGTAACCCTGATACACCGCCGCGACAGCTTCCGTGCCGAAAAAATTATGGTGGACAAACTGATGCGCCGCGTGGAAGAGGGCAAAATCATCCTGAAAACCGAAGCTGTATTGGAAGAAGTATTGGGCGACGACAGCGGTGTAACTGGCGCGCGGTTGAAATTCAATGACGGCCACAGCGAAGACATCGCCGTCAAAGGCGTATTCATCGCCATCGGCCACAAACCCAATACCGACATCTTCAAAGGCCAGCTCGATATGGACGACGCAGGCTACCTGAAAACCAAAGGCGGCAGCGGCGACAACGTGGGCGCAACCAACATCGAAGGCATTTGGGCGGCGGGCGACGTGAAAGACCACACCTACCGCCAAGCCATCACCAGCGCGGCCTCCGGCTGCCAAGCCGCTCTCGATGCTGAACGCTGGCTCGACCGGCAACGTTAAATGCACTCAGGCTACCTGAAAAACGAAACCTCCGAAAGCCGTTTTAGCCTCGCAAAACTCAGCCTTGGTTATGCCAAGACATCGTTTTAACCACATTGGAGCTTGCGTTTTCAGGTAGCCTTTTAGCCTTACCGAATTTCAGGTAGCCTGCCTGCGATATTCCCCACCGGAAACAAGCGCGGCGGGTAACGATACAGGCTACCTGAAAACTCCAAACACCCTGTCCAAGCCATTTTCAGCCAATCCGGCCGCAGGGCACAGGCAAACGATTTGCCGACCCCAGCCTCCCCGCCATTTTTCAGGTAGCCCCCATGCCCACCGTTACCTTCTACACCCACGTTGCCGATTTAGAAACCTTCGCCTGCCGCCTGGCCAAACGCGCGGTCGAAGCCGGCTGCCGCGTGCTGGCTTGGTGCGGCGGCACGGAGCAGCTGGCAACCCTCGACCGCCAATTGTGGGCGTTTGAGGCCGAAAGCTTCCTGCCGCACGAAATCTGGCTGCCAAAAGAAAACCCGTGTCCGATAGAACCACCGATACTGCTGGCTGAAGGCGAAGCCCTGCCCACAGCAGAAAGCAGCCTGGTGGTGCTGAATTTATCGGCAGACTTGTGGAGCCATGCGCCGAATACGCCGGAGCGTGTGCTGGAAATCGTGGGCCGCAGCGAAACCCAGCTTGCTGCCGCCCGCCGCCGCTTTGCTGCCTACCGTAACGGCGGTTTCAAAATCGAACACCACAATATGCAGGGCAAAGCCTAGTTTTGTCCATCGTCCGCTTTGCCGGTCTGCTATAAAAACAGCCCATTTTCGGCTAAAATGCCGCCTTTCCCGCCTTCGGTTTTGCTGCCGGATTTTTCAGGTAGCCTGCAGGTGTGTCGCCCCCATTTCCAACATCATTTCACAATAAAATATGCAAAACGCAGAACAAATTGCCGCCGCCGGCATTGCCGCCATCCAAAACACCGCCGACCAGCAAGCCCTCGAACTCGTCAAAGCCCAGTACCTCGGCAAAACCGGCGAACTCAACGCCCTGCTCAAACAGCTCGGCAGCCTGCCGCCCGGAGAGAAAAAAACCGTCGGCGCGTTCATCAACGAATGCAAGCAACGTTTCCAAGCCGCCTACGATGCCAAACGTGCCGAGCTGGCCGAAGCCAAACTGCAAGCCCAGCTTGCCGCCGAAGTACTCGATATTACCCTGCCCGGACGCACGCAGGAAAACGGCGGTCTGCATCCCGTAACCCTGACTTTGCAGCGCGTGGTCGAACTCTTTCACGGCATGGGTTTTGAAGTGGCAGACGGCCCGGAAATCGAAGACGATTTCCACAACTTTCAGGCTTTGAACATCCCTGCAAACCACCCGGCACGCGCTATGCAGGATACGTTCTACGTTGAAAACGGCGATGTTTTGCGTACGCACACTTCCCCGATTCAAATCCGCTACATGCTCGATAAAAAAGAGCCTCCCATCCGCATTATTGCCCCTGGCCGCGTCTATCGTGTGGACAGCGATGCTACGCACTCGCCCATGTTCCATCAAGCCGAAGGCCTGTGGGTGGAAGAGGGCGTAACTTTCGCCGATTTGAAAGCCGTGTTCACCGACTTCATCCGCCGCTTTTTCGAACGCGATGATTTGCAAGTACGTTTTCGCCCGTCTTTCTTTCCGTTTACAGAACCGTCCGCTGAAATCGACATCATGGGCGAAAACGGCAAATGGCTGGAAGTCGGTGGCTGCGGCATGGTGCATCCCAACGTGTTGAAAAACGTGAATATCGATCCCGAGAAATACACTGGTTTCGCCTTTGGTATCGGTCTCGATCGTTTTGCTATGTTGCGTTACAACGTGAACGATCTGCGACTGTTTTTTGATAACGATTTGAACTTTTTAAAGCAGTTTGCGAAATGATCGTGCAGGTTGTCTAAAAATCAAAAAGCTGTCGGCGCCGCAGAAAGCTGAATAAGGCTACCTGAAAGCAACAGCCCCAACAAAGTTAAAAACCAGCCTGCGCCCTAAACAAACAGGTCGTCTGAAAACAAAATCTGATAAAAAGTTAATTAGTTGATTGAGAACATAACATGCAATTCTCCTACTCATGGCTGAAAACCCAAGCCGATACCGAACTTTCCGCCGATAAGCTGGAACATCTGTTAACCATGTCCGGCTTGGAAGTGGAAGAGGCCGAGACTGCCGCGCCTGTGTTTACAGGCGTGGTGATTGCCGAAGTGAAATCCGTTGAGAAACATCCTGATGCCGACCGTTTGAACGTTACCCAAGTCGATGCGGGTACGGGTGAGTTGGTGCAGATTGTGTGCGGTGCGCCGAATGTGAAGGCGGGCATTAAAGTGCCGTGTTCGCTGCCGGGCGCGGTGTTGCCGGGCAATTTCAAAATCAAGCCGACCAAGATGCGCGGCGTGGTGTCGAACGGGATGTTGTGTTCCACCGATGAACTCGGTCTGCCCGACGACGGCGTGAACGGCCTGCACATTCTGCCGCAAGATGCTCCTGTCGGCGCAAACATCCGCGAATATCTGGATTTGGACGACACGGTCTTCACGCTGAAAATTACGCCGAACCGTGCCGACTGCCTGAGCATTAAAGGTATTGCGCGTGAAGTGTCCGCGCTGACGGGTTGCGCGTTCAAGCAGCCTGCAATCCATGCCGCGCCAATCACGGGTAGCCGCAAACAGCCCGTGCAGATTGATGCGCCTGCCGATTGCGGCCGCTTTATCAGCCGCGTGATTGAAAACGTGAACGCGCGCGCTGTTACGCCGGATTGGATGAAGCAGCGTTTGGAGCGCAGCGGTATACGCAGTATTTCCGCGCTGGTGGATATTGGCAATTATGTGATGCTGGAAATCGGTCAGCCAATGCATGTTTTTGATGCCGACAAACTTTCAGGCAGCCTGCACATCCGCCGTGCGCGCGAAGGTGAAACGCTGGAATGCCTGAACGAGAAAACCGTCTCTCTGTCTGAAAACACGCTGGTAGTGGCCGACGAAAAAGGCGCGTTGAGTTTGGCAGGCCTGATGGGCGGCGCAGCGAGCGCGGTTTCAGACGACACACAAAATATCGTGCTGGAAGCGGCTTGGTTTGCGCCTGAAATCATCGCAGGGAAATCGCGCCAATACGGTTTTGGCTCGGATTCGTCGTTCCGCTTTGAGCGCGGTGTGGATTACCGTTTGCAGGCTGATGCTATCGAACGCGCTACCGAATTGGTTTTGCAAATCTGCGGCGGTGCGGCGGGCGAAATGGTGGAAGCGCAGGGCGAATTGCCTGAAGCGCAGCAGGTTGAATTGCGTTTGGGTCGTCTGAAAACCGTGTTGGGCGTGGACATTCCTGCCGAACAGGTGGAAACCATTTTGCAGCACTTGGGCTTGCAACCTGAAAAAACGGCGGAAGGCTTCCGCGTTACCGCGCCGAGCTTCCGTTTCGACATCGAAATCGAAGCCGATTTGATTGAAGAAATCGGCCGCGTTTACGGCTATGAAAATATCCCCGACGATTACACATCAGGCCGTCTGAAAATGCTGGCGCTGCCCGAAACCCGCCGTCCGCGTTTTGCTGTTTATAACGAAATGGCGGCGCGCGGCTACCGCGAAGTGGTCAGCTATGCCTTTGTTGACGAGCAGTGGGAACACGACTTTGCCGCCAACGCCAACCCCATCCGCCTGCAAAACCCGCTGGCGGCTCAGTATGCCGTGATGCGTTCCACGCTTATCGGCGGCTTGGTGGAAATTCTGCAGAATAATCTGAACCGCAAGCAAAACCGCGTGCGTGTGTTTGAAATCGCCCGCGTGTTCAGCAAAGGTTCAGACGGCCGGTTTGTACAAAACGAACGCATCGGCGGCCTGTGGTACGGCGCTGCGATGCCCGAACAATGGGGCGAAAAAACGCGCAACGCGGATTTTTACGACATCAAGGCGGATGTAGAAAATCTTTTGAAAAACAAAGCAGTCGAGTTCGTCAAAACCGAACATCCCGCGCTGCATCCCGGCCGCGCCGCCAATATCGTTTCAGACGGCCAAGTTATCGGCTTTGTCGGCGAATTGCATCCGAAATGGCTGCAAAAATACGACTTGCCGCAAGCACCGCTGGTATTTGAAATCGACATGGCAGCCGTGTTGGAACGCGAAAAAACGCGCTATCAGGCAGTATCGAAATTCCAGCCGGTGCGCAGGGATTTGGCGTTTGTGGCGCCCGAAGTCACCACCTTCGAGCAGTTGCAGGCTGCTTTGTGCGGCGTGAAATCCGATTTGATTCAAGAAATTACATTGTTCGACGTATATCGTGGGGTAGGGCTACCTGAAAACATGAAGAGCATGGCAGTAAAAGTGATTTTGCAGGATGCAGAACGTACCTTGACGGATGATACGGTTGAAGAGATCGTGCATAAGTTGATTGCTGCTGCTGAAACTGTTGGTGCACATTTGCGATAGAATAGATAAGAACACGAAGCCGGCTGCTTGGTGTCAAGCAGCCGGCTTAGTTATATGAAATAAAATTTATTTGTTAATCATCGTGCAAGAAGATGATTTGCTTTGTGCCTCACTTACAGTTTTGCATTCGTAGACAGTGCCAGCAGCAGTAATATATAGTGACTTAGTATAGCCATTTTGTCTAGGCTGAAGGTATACGTAATACGTGTTGATGTCCGCACTATTTGTTAGAGCCGATACAAAATTATACCGACGGCCTGAGTCACTATTCTTACCATTGACTAGAGTAGCGAGCCCTGCAGTTGAGTAACTACCGTTATTACGTAGTTTATTCTGCCTCATTTGAGAAACTATATCTAATAAATGGTTTTTAGCAGCAGCTAAATGTGTTTTCTCAATATGAGCCTGATAAGAAGGCATTGCAATAGCAGCTAATATACCGATTATCGCTATAACAACCATCATTTCTACAAGTGAGAAACCTCTTCTAGTTTTCATTTCCATTGATCATTCCTGTTATTTGCCAGAATATTCAACGTAAGACTGTAATGTGACTACAGTATTATTGTTAGCTCCCCATGCGCGGGCCGTTACGCGGAAGACATTTTTATAGTTTTGGTCGGCAATTTCACCCAACCGTTCCACCATATAACAAGCATTATTAGTGTTAGACGACTGACTCTTTAAACAGTGCCTACCTTTGTTTGCTTCATTTAAATTGACAACGGAATCACTTCTTTTCCAAACAGGCGTAGAATCAGATGCTTTACCGCCACAAATGCCATCTGTACAAGAGTTACTATTGGCTACAGCAGTAAATGCTTTATTTTGCTCAGTTACAATACGTTGTTCACCATTCCGTAGGGCTTGTTCAGCGAGAGAGAAGGCATATTTCCTATCTGCATCATTTGAGCTAATACGCATTTCTGTATTGGTTGATTGCATGCTGGCAACAACAATTAGTGCAATAACCAGCATCATAATTAGTACGATGAATAGAGTATAGCCTTGTTGTTTTTGAGTTACGATTGATTGGCGCATACGTTTCCTCCACGAACATTAGCTCTAATTAAATATTGGTTAACGGTACCATATGTGTTTGCATCATCATTAAGCCGCAAGCGCATTTCAAGGATAGTTGGCAACATAGAAATACGAGTTACGTCAGGTGCATTTCCCAACGTCGTACGGTTACTAGAGAACGTTACAGAAGTATTGGTATTGTTGCAGCCTGCATATAATTGCTGGATACCCATTCCTTGGATGTTAGAAACCATCAATTGAGGGTTCCCCCATGAACCACTTGGAGTAAGAGTAAATCGATATAAAGCATCAGCTGTGGTGTTAACATTAGGAATTCGACCAATAACGTAGGCAACCCCATATACTTGGGATAGAGTGGTTTGAGGGAGATAAAAAACGTCAGGACCACTAAAGTGAGAAATAATTGATCCTCCACCGAAACCGGAGCCAATAACTAGGTCATTCCCATTATTGGTAAGGGCATTACCATTACCAATATACATGCGGCCACAAGAAGATAAAGCGATAGGGCCACCAGCATTAGCAACATCTCTTAATTCTTTAGGAGCATCCTTTGCTGTAGGATTGGTTACTTCTGTGACAGGAGTAAGATTTTGCCCGTATACGAAAATGAGTGCTGAAGAGGAGTTACTTGGTACGAACCCAGAAATATTAAATGTATTTTTAGCCGTGTTGGCATTCATTATACTAATTCCACTGTAAGCTGGATCATCTAGAACCAGTTTAAAATTTGCAGTATTAGATTGAAAGCCATCGGTAGAATGGGGCGATGTGGGCATCTGTTTTTGTACTAAATTCCCCATATTGAAACAACCAAAAGAGCCGGCCATTTGGGCGTCGCGGAGAATTAACTCTGAGGCATTGCGCAGGTCTTGCTGTGCAGCTAGACGGCTTTCAGAGTTTGTACGCATTCTACTGGTAATACCATATGTAATACCAATGGCAAGTAAAACAACCAATGCCAATGAGCTAGCAACCATGAATTCAATCAAAGTAAATCCATGTGGTTTTGCCTGAAAATTTGGAATATGTGGTTTGCTCTTTGGAGAGCGGCATAGATGATATTTCATAATAATTTAGTCTCCTACAACCGCACTATAGCTATAGTTAAAGTCATCGGAATTTTGAGTATCCCCATTACTTTCTGTCCATTTTACCTCGATTGTAGTAGTGGGCGTATCACCAGAGGTACTAGTAATTGCATATGAAATGCCGGTCGCATTGGGTAATGCATTTTGCAGTTCTGCAGTAAATGCATTTAGTTGGCAGGCGATGAGAGCCTTACGCTTTATGCCGGTTGCATTACCACATACGGTAATATCGACGGCAGATGATGTAGGAGTAATATTTTGTGTTGATTTATTATAGTCGGTGTAGGTGAATTTGGTTGTGGCAGCTGAGTGAGTGCCAATATTATTGATTACATCAGGGTTGCTTAACATACCAGCAGATAGGTTCTGTACGGCCTGAGCAACACGAGTTTGCATTTCTGCTTCACGGACGTTACCCACAGATTTTAATTGTGCAAGCATAAGAGCCATAATGCCAAATGCCATAATAAATACAGAAATGAGCACTTCTAATAGAGTACTACCTCGATTAAGATGTATCGGCTTTAATATGAATTTATGATTAGACATGCTGTTATTCCTTCAAGCTTTAAGATAAAGCACAATAGGTTGCATAACTGCTTGCAGTTAATGAATTGAACTCAGAAGGTGTCATATTCCCGTTGCAGGTGATTACACGACCACTTGGTGCAATTAAAGCCATACGGACATGCTTCCCATCACTCGCTGCTATTCTGATGTAGTTGGATGAGTATGTGTATTGGCCATTAGATTTACCAACACCAAAAGTACCATTGGGCATAAAAATAAAGCGATTCTTGTCGGTTATTGGGTTGCTAAGGGCAATATCAAGACTATTAATTGTTATTGACTCATTATTAATTAATACTGAGCGCAGATCCATGTCATTGCTAGAATTTACGATGCCACTTTCATAGTCATTATTACCATTTTTGTCGATAAATGCTAATAAGGAGTTTCCTCCTTTATCACAGCCATTATTGGGTTTAGCATCAGATTTCAGTTTAATACCACCACAAATGATAACAGGACTGTTTCTGCGTACAGCCTCAGTTCTAGCAAATCGGAAAATCGTTGTGATCTGGTTTATTCTATTACCAAGCTTTTGTGTGGCAATAAAATTACTCAAGTTCGGCATGGCAATTGCAGCCATAATTCCAATCAGGGTTAGGGTAATGAGCAATTCTATCAGGGTAAAGCCCTGTGTATGTTGTCGTGTCTTCATGGCCATCACTTTAAAATGGGAAATGGGGCACAAAAATAGGCAGATTGAGTAAGATTGTTCTTATTCTTCAGTAAAGTAAGTATGCCCAGTATGTACTGCATTGTCAAATTTGCTGAATTCGCCGGTAAAGACCAGCGGGATTTTGCCGGTGGGGCCGTTACGGTGTTTGCCGATGATGCATTCGGCCATGCCTTTTTTGTCGGTATCGGGGTGGTAGTATTCATCACGATACATGAACATAATCAGATCGGCATCCTGTTCGATGGCACCGGATTCGCGCAGGTCGGACATCATGGGGCGTTTGTCGGTGCGGGATTCAACAGTGCGCGACAGTTGTGAGAGGGCGATAATCGGAATATCCAACTCTCTGGCCAGCGATTTGAGCGAACGGGAGATTTCCCCCAATTCTGCTGCGCGGTTGTTGCTGTTGTGGACGGTGCCGCTCATCAGCTGTAAGTAGTCGATAACCACTAGCCCCAATTTACCTTTTCTTCTGGCCAATCGGCGCACGCGAGCGCGGACTTCCAGCGAATTTAAGGCGGGGGTTTCGTCGATAAAGATGGGGGCGTCTGACAGTTTGTGTAGAGCGTCATTGAGCCTAGCCCAATGTTCGTCTTGCAATTGACCGGTTTTGAGTAAGCCCTGATCCAGCCTCCCAACCGAACCGAGCATACGCATTACCAGCTGCACCCCGCCCATTTCCATCGAGAAGATGGCAACGGGCAGGTGCGTACTGATAGCGACGTTTTCCGCGATATTCAATGAAAAAGCGGTTTTCCCCATTGCCGGCCTTCCAGCAACGATGATGAGATCGCCGCCGTGCAAACCGGCTATTTTTTTATCTAGATCGATGAATCCGGTTGGAATGCCGGTCACATCGTCTTTATTTTCCCTTGAGTAAGCCTTATCGATTTTGGCGACGGCTTCTTTCAGCATGGCAGGCATCTCTAAGAATTCGTGTTGCACTCTGCTGGTGCTTTCAGCGATTTTAAAGATTTTGGCTTCCGCCTCGTCCAACATCTGTTTGACGTCCCTACCTTGCGGATTGTAAGCATTTCTAGCAATCTCTGTGCCAGCTTGTGCGAGTTGTCGCATGATGGAACGGCTACGCACGATTTCGGCATAGCGGGAGATATTGATGGCAGAGGCAGTATTTTGTGCCAAATCCACTAGATAGCCGAAGCCACCGGCTTCTTCCAGCACTTCTTCACGTTGCAACACCTCTTCCACGGTAATGGTGTCGGCCGGACGGTTGCGTTCGGCCAGGTGGGCTATGGCGCGGAAAATCAGGCGGTGTTCGTAGCGGTAGAAGTCTTCTTCCGAGATGGTGCCGGCAATGCGGTCCCAGGCGGAGGAATCCACCATCAGCCCGCCCAATACCGACTGTTCGGCTTCCATCGAGTGTGGTGGCAGAGCTAGGCTTTCGTTGCTTTGGTCTTGAATATCCATAATAGTTTGTTGCGACAGGAAAATAGAGGCTACCTGAAAAAATATCATTACTTAAATGCGCGGCTTAAGGCTACCTGAAAAGGGTCAAAATCTTTGCAGACCTAGTTTGGGGTACGTTTCTACGCACCACACTTCTCGAACGTTTGGAAAAGATTGAAATATTATCCGCGCATTTCCGTTTTCGCTTGCGTTGAACTGTGCTCAAGCCATGCAGCTTGCAAAGGATTGAGGCTACCTGAAAACCGGTGTGCACTCATTTTTCAGGTAGCCTGTGAAGTGTGCCCTAAGCGAGCCAGCATACTGACAAATTCCGTCACTTTTTTGCATGTGCACAGAAAGCAGGTTGGTACTGTTACGCCTAAACTAGGCTCATGCACAGAGAGTAAACAGACTATTCAGCTGTCGGCACCATAATTCGGTTGCACCAATGCGCACACTGGGCGGTGGCGGCGGCTGCGGTGACGGCGGCCGGGGATGCGGCCGCATTCCTGTTCGGGGCTGTCGGCATGGCTACTGCGTGCGGAGGATTTGCTGCGGCTGTCTGCATTACGGCCACGGCGGCTGTTGCGTGCTTCACGCGGCTCGCGCGTGTCGCGCGAGGAATGTTCGGCAGCGGGGCGGCTGCCTTCCTGTTGATGTTGCCACCAGCGCGGTTCGAAGCCTTCAATCCGCTCCACCGGCAGTTCTTTGCCGATGAGTTCTTTAATGGCTTCAAACATTTTCTGCTCGTCTTCGTCCATCAGCGAGATGGCCACGCCCTCGGCGCCGGCGCGGCCGGTACGGCCGATACGGTGCACATAGTCTTCGGCCTGGGTGGGCATTTCGTAGTTGATCACGAATGGCAGCTCGGCGATGTCCAACCCGCGCGCGGCTACGTCGGTGGCCACCAGCACGCGCAGTTCGCCGGCCTTGAAGGCGTTGAGCGTTTCCAAGCGTGTTTGCTGCGATTTATCGCCGTGAATTGGCGCCACGCTGAGGCCGCGCCGTTTTAGGTCGCGGGCTACCTGATCGACGCTCTGCTTGGTTTTGCAGAACACGATTACCTGATTGATGTGCAAATCCACAATCAGCCGCTCCAGCAGGTTGCGCTTCTGGGCGGTATCGATGGCGATGATGTGCTGCTCGACGCTGGCGCTGGCGGTGTTCTGCGGCGCGGTTTGCACCTGCTCGGGTCGGTTCATAAAATCCTGCGCCAGCTTGCGGATGGGCGGCGAGAAAGTGGCGGAAAACAGCAGGGTTTGACGCTGTTTGGGCAAAAGCTGCATGATACGGCGGATGTCATCGATGAAGCCCATGTCGAGCATGCGGTCGGCTTCGTCGAGCACCACGATTTCCACTTTATCCAGTCGGATATTTTTTTGCTGCACGTGATCCAGCAGGCGGCCCACGGTGGCCACCACGATTTCGCAGCCGGCGCGCAGGTCGGCAGTTTGTTTGTCCATATTCATGCCGCCAAACAGCACGGTGTGGCGCAGCGGCAGGTTTTTGATGTAGGCGGCGGTGTTTTGGTCGATTTGGTCGGCCAGCTCGCGGGTGGGGGTGAGCACCAGCATGCGCACCGGGTGCATGGCGGGCGAGGTGCTGGTGGTGGCGTAGCGGCGCAGGCGCTCCAGGCTGGGTAGCATGAAGGCGGCGGTTTTGCCTGTACCTGTTTGGGCGGCGGCCAGCAGATCGTGGCCGGCCAGCACTTTGGGGATGGCGGCGGTTTGGATGGCGGTGGGCTGCTCGTAGCCCTGGTCGGCCAGTGCGGCAGTGATTTCGGCGGAAAGGCCGAGATTGGTAAAGGGATTGTTCATATTTGCTCCGTGTGGCAGCTGCGCGGTGGGCGGCTGCGGGGAATGGGGATGGGCTTTGGCGGCAGTTTGGATGAATTTGGCCGGCAAAGGCTGAAGGCTACCTGAAAATATAGGCGGTAACGAAGTTAAAGCAGGCCGGCGATACGCTTGAGTTGTGCGCAAACCGGCACGATAAAATGCCACGAAAAGTGTTTCAAGAGTAGGCGGTTGCAGGGAAACCCGGCCGGAGGCTACCTGAAAGCGTGGGCTTCAACGAAATTCAAATAAAAGGCCGGCAATGCAAGATGCCGAACAAGCCGTATTGTGCCTGAAAAACCGGTTTTCAGGTAGCCTTTGCCGCGGCCTATTTCCAGATTTGCCGCGCATTCTGGCGCAGGTAGTCGGCATCGGAGAAGGTGGTGATCAGATGCGGTTTGAGGGCGATGAAGATGGCCGACAGCAGGCCGGTGAGGAAGGCTTCGCCCCAGGCAATCAGAAAGAACACCGGCAGCACGGAATTTAGCAGGATGGCGGTGGGAAAAGTTCCAGCCAAATACAGCAACACTCCGTTGGCCGCTGCGCTGAGCAAGATACCGGCCGCGGCGGCGAAAAAGCCGTTGAGAAAGATGTAGATAAACAGGTTGCGCGGCAGCCGCCGCACGATTTGCCGCGCCAGCGCCACGCCGGCCAGCGGCGGCACAATGCCGGCCAAAACTGTTAGCCCCGCCACGCTCAAATCGCCCACGCCTTGCCACAGCCAGATATAGGGCAACAGCAGCAATACGGCCAGGCAGAACGCTGCCGGAATGTCCACCATCAAGGCCAGCAAGCCGATACCCAGCAAATGGTAGCTCAACCCGCCCAGCATTCCGCCGGCCGGTGCGGCGCGCAGGCTCCAGCACAGCGCCATGATCAGCAGCCCAACCCACGCCGCTTGGCGGTGCGTGCGCCATGTTGCCAAGGCCGGGCGCAGGGCAACGGCAAACAATAGCAGGCACAGCACATCGGCGGCCAGCAACCAAGGCAGGGGAAACCAGTGAGCGGGGAAATTCATGGGGTTAGCAGCTCAGATTTGCCAATCAATCGGTGGCAGGCCGTGCTGTTGCAAATAGGCGTTGGCTTGCGAGAAATGGCGGCAGCCGAAGAAGCCGCGGTGGGCGGAGAGCGGCGAGGGGTGCGGCGCGGTGAGTACCAGATGGCGGGAGCGGTTGATAATAGCGCCTTTTTTCTGCGCATGGCTGCCCCACAGCATGAATACCAAGTGTTCGCGCCCTTCGTTGAGCACGGCAATCACATGGTCGGTGAAGGTTTCCCAGCCCAGCGCGGCGTGGGAATGAGCCTGGCCGGCGCGCACGGTGAGCACGGTGTTGAGCAGCAGCACGCCCTGCTCCGCCCAGCTTTGCAGGTAGCCGTGTTTGGGGATTTGGAAACCAGGGATGTCTTGCGCCAACTCTTTGTAAATATTAACCAATGATGGCGGAACGGCCACGCCTTCGCGCACGGAAAAGGCCAGCCCGTGCGCCTGATTCGCACCGTGGTACGGGTCTTGCCCGAGGATGATCACGCGCACCCGGCCGAATTCGGTGGCACGGAAGGCGTTGAACACGTCGGCGGCGGGCGGGTACACAATCTGCCCGGCTTCGCGCTCGTGGTGCACGCTGTGGATAATGTGTTGGAAATAGGGCTGCTGTTTTTCCGCACCGATGGCTTCGTGCCAAGTTTGCATGGGGTTTCCTTGAGAGATGGGGAGAGGCTACCTGAAAACAGAAAACGCTATTTTCAGGTAGCCTTATTGGTTTACATCAGCCAGCCTGTTGGGGTAACAGATCGGTTTTCACGCAGACGTAGGAAGCCAGCGATAACACGGAACACATACCAAGCTCCCACTAAAGGCAAAATTAGGAAGCCAACAAGCACAAATAGCAAAACGTAGCCAATAGCACTGCCAATGACCGTTATCCAAAAAGTTTTCAACAAAAATTGAATGTGATCGAAATAAATCGTACCGCGCAGCTCATTGCGTTTAGCGTAAGCCATAATGACACCGCCCAAAGTAGGCACAATGCCAAAGCCGAACATACCCAACGCATACAATGCGTAGATAACGTAAAGATAGGACACATTGCGCTCTTCTCGCGACATATTTGCCAAATCGGGTACAGCGAGCTCCGCAATGGGATCAAACGGCTTGCCGCCACGTTCCGACTGTTTATTATCCATCATTCATTCCTTAATATTTTGATTATATTGTGTATTTAGTTATACGGGTTAATGCGTATCCAGCTCGGCAAAACCTTTCACCAGATTATCAATCTGCTTGAGCTGGTTCAAGAAAGGCTCGAGCTGGCTTAAGCGCAGGGCGCAGGGGCCATCGCATTTAGCCTGCTCGGGATCGGGGTGGGCTTCCAAAAACAGCCCGGCCAGCCCCACCGCCATGCCGGCGCGCGCCAAGGTAACAATCTGCTCGCGCCGCCCGCCGGCTGAATCGCTACGTGCGCCGGGTTGCTGCAGGCTGTGGGTTACGTCGAAAAACACCGGCACGTTCATCTGCTTCATGGTGTCGAAGCCGAGCATGTCCACCACCAAGTTGTTGTAACCAAAGGCAGAGCCGCGCTCGCACAAGATGATTTTATCGTTGCCCGCTTCCAGGCATTTATTGATGATGTGGCGCATTTCGTGCGGGGCGAGGAATTGCGCCTTTTTCACGTTGATAATCGCGCCGGTGCGCGCCATGGCATGCACCAAGTCGGTTTGGCGGCTCAAAAAGGCCGGCAGCTGCAAAATATCGGCCACCTCCGCCGCCGGCGCGGCTTGGTAGGGCTCGTGGATATCGGTAATCACCGGCACGTTGTAGGCTGCTTTAATATCCGCGAGCCATTGCAAACCCTTTTCCAAACCCGGCCCGCGGAAAGAATGCAGGCTGGAGCGGTTGGCCTTGTCGAAGCTGGCTTTGAACACATAGGGAATATCCAGCTTACGGCAGATTTCTATATAGGTTTCGGCAATTTCCATGGCCAAATCGCGGCTTTCCAGCACGTTCATGCCGCCGAACAAAACGAAGGGGCGGTGGTTGGCAATAGTGAAGCCGTGAAGCGGGATTTGCGAAAGGGCAGTTTGCATGGCGTGTGTCCGTTGTGTGGGTGGATTAAAAGATGACCCGATTATAACGGAAAAGGACGGAATGAAACGGAAGGCTACCTGAAAACGAGGTTGCCGAAGGCAGACGAGTTTCTGCGAAGTTAAAACGAGTTTGCTGAAAGCAGACGAGTTTCTGCGAAGCAACGGGACAAGATAGTTATATATTTTCAGGTAGCCTATTTGGGAAAGGCAGGCAAACCAATGAATTGCCCTCTGCGTAGACTGAGCGCACTAGGCTTGGTGCCGAGATTTGAGTACAATACTCCACTTAAAGAAATGTGTTTGCTGCAAGCAAACAAACCGCCAGCCGCCGCCGGAATCACAAGCAAACAGAGGCTGGCGTTTGCTTCAGCCCGGCCGACAGCGCGCCCCTGTAGGGTGCAGAAAGTGGAACATGACCAAAGCAAAAACAACGCCGATTTTACCGCCCGCCATGCTGGGCATTTTGGGCGGAGGCCAGTTGGGCCGGATGTTTACCGTGGCCGCCAAACAAATGGGCTACAGCGTAACTGTGCTCGACCCTGATCCCAACTCCCCCGCCGCCGCCCTGGCCGACAAACACATCTGCGCCCCGTATGACGACCTCGGCGCGCTGGCCGACCTTTCTACTTGCGCCGCCGTTACCACCGAATTTGAAAACGTCAATGCCCAAGCCATGCGTGCCCTGGCTTTGGAAACCCGCGTGTGCCCCAGCGGCGACAGCGTGGAAATTGCCCAAAACCGCATTCAGGAAAAAGCCTGGATAGCCAAGGCCGGCCTCGAAACCGCACCTTATCTGCCCGTTACCCAAGAAGCCGACCTCACCGACGAAGCAGTCGAGCCGCTGCTGCCCGGCATCGTCAAAACCGCCATGCTCGGCTACGACGGCAAAGGCCAAGTGCGCGTGTCCAGCCCGGAAGAAGCCCGCGCCGCCTTCAAACAGCTCGGCGGCGTGCCCTGCGTGCTGGAAAAAATGCTCAACCTGCATTCCGAAATTTCCGTGATCGTGTGTCGGCTCAACAGCCAGCAGGTGAAATGCTTCCCGCCCGCCGAAAACCGTCACGAAGACGGCATCCTGGCCTACTCCATCGTGCCCGCCCGCCTGCCCGACGAAGTGCAGAAGCAGGCGCAGGAAATGGCCTGCCGGCTGGCCGAAGCCATGAATTATGTCGGCGTTCTGGCGGTGGAAATCTTTGTAATCGGCAACGACCATAAATTGATTGTGAACGAAATCGCCCCGCGCCCGCACAATTCCGGCCACTACACTTTGGATGCCTGCGCCAGCAACCAATTCGAGCAGCAAGTGCGCCTCATGTGTGGCCTGCCGCCCGCCGATACCCGCTTGCTCTCCTGCTGCAGCATGGCCAACCTTTTGGGTGATATTTGGCTGCCCTCAGGCAAAGTAAACTGGCTGCCGCTCCTGCAACGCCCAGACGTGTGCCTGCACCTCTACGGCAAAAAAGATGCCCGCCCGAAGCGCAAGATGGGCCACTTCACCGTGCTCTCCTCCCAGTCTGCCGACATCGCGTTTATGCTTGCGCACAAATTGCAGCGGCAACTGCAACGTAAAGAAAAATAACAAACGCAAACCTAACGGGGCTGCCGGAAACGGCAGTCTTATTTTTAGGGGCTGACGTAGATTAGCCCTAAATTCCACAC
>NZ_KV795504.1:0-25078 GCF_001809035.1 Eikenella sp. HMSC061C02 | reverse complement strand
ATCCTTTAAAATAAATTTTGCTTCCTAAGCCCCATTATAAATATGATATTAGCAAAAGCAACAAAGAGCAGGATTTAAAGCTGGCCAATGCTATGCAGAGAAAGTTGATGATCCCTAAGCTTGGTTTTTACGGGTTTGCCGCTATAGGAATCATTGCTTTAATACAAAAAATATATACCGGTGAGATTCTGACAGAGAAAGATTCTATTGGTTTATTTTTTATGTACTATATGCCTATAGTCATGCCCATAACTATTATTGCAACTATTATTTTTGGAATCTGCCCGCATTGCCATAAAACTCAGGGGCTAAACGGAAAGGTGGTTTCATTTACCGGTTTGTCATTTTCCGTATCCAGAGGGGTATCGCCATTTATTAAGTATTGTGCACGATGCGGCGCACCTCTTTCTAAAAAGGCGGTAGAAGAAGCATATAGAAAATACGAAGAAGTACAGCGGGCAGAGTAAGATAGGGAAAAACAAATATAGTGGGCTTGTTGCTTGCGCAGCATAGGTTTTGCCGATATTTTCAGGTAGCCCATGTTTGTTAAGCCCAAGGCTACCTGAAACGGGATTTGGGGATTTCAGGTAGCCTGCCGTTTGGTTTTTGGCTACACTTGCCGCCTTCGGAACAAAGCTTCCGATCAGTCAGGGCAGGCCGTGGACATTGCGACCCGGCGTTGCCCGTCGGCGACATTGCGCCGCCGCAAACTCTTATTGAAGGAACTCTCCTATGACCACCCTCTCCCCGGTGGCTTTGCGCCGTCAAACCGAGCCTAAGCCGCATCCCACTGCGCAGTATTGGAAAAAATGCGATGTCGAAGCCCTGTTCGGGCTGCCCTTTCTCGACCTCGTATTCCGTGCCGCCGAAATCCACCGCCAAAATTTCAACCCGCGCGAAATCCAGCTCTCTACCCTGCTTTCCATCAAAACCGGCGGCTGCCCGGAAGACTGCGCCTACTGCCCGCAATCGGCGCACCACAACACCAATCTGGGTAAAGAGCAGATGATGGATGTGGGTGAAATCGTGGAAAAAGCCAAAATCGCCAAATCGCGCGGTGCCAGCCGTTTCTGCATGGGCGCGGCATGGCGCGGGCCGAAGCCGAAAGATGTGGCCGTGGTATCCGAAATCATCAGAGCCGTGAAGGGTTTGGGCATGGAAACCTGCGGCACGTTCGGCATGCTGGAAGACGGCATGGCGGAAGACTTCAAAAAAGCCGGCCTGGACTACTACAACCACAACCTCGACACCGACCCCGAGCGCTACAACGACATCATCCATACCCGCAAACACGAAGACCGCATGGACACCCTGGGCAAGGTGCGTAACGCCGGTCTGAAAATTTGCTGCGGCGGCATTGTGGGCATGAACGAAACCCGCGCCGAGCGCGCCGGGCTGATTGCCAGCCTCGCCAACCTCGATCCGCAGCCGGAAAGCGTGCCGATTAACCAGCTGGTGAAAGTGGAAGGCACGCCGCTGGCCGATGCCGAAGATTTGGATTGGACGGAGTTCGTCCGCACCATTGCTGTGGCGCGGATTACCATGCCGAAGAGTTTCGTGCGCCTTTCCGCCGGGCGCAGCAATATGCCCGAATCCATGCAGGCGATGTGTTTTATGGCGGGCGCGAACTCGATTTTCTACGGCGACAAGCTCTTGACCACGGAAAACCCCGACGAAGACGGCGATCGCCTGCTGATGGCCAAGCTGGATTTGGTGCCGCTGGATTATCATGCCGAACCTAGCGAAGCGGCGGAAAGGCTACCTGAAAACCATCACGCAGCCGGCGGTTGCGGCGGCGGACATTGCGGCTGTGCGCATTGAGTTTCAGATTTCAGGTAGCCTTTTCAGGTAGCCTGAAGTGGAAAACAAAAAACAGCATGATGGTGTGTCATGCTGTTTTTATATAGGAGAGAGGCTACCTGAAAGATATTGGGCGTCCCATATACGGCTAGGCAAACGCAACAATCAGCAACCTCAATAGCGTAGGCATACGTTGTCTTATTACCAACCCTACGGTCTATCCGGTGCAGAAATCCTGGCCACCGTGCACAGTACAGGCGTTTGATGGTGTGCAGTGTGAGAGTGGTACAGCGTTTCACACTGTACCCGTGCCATCCTGCCTTTAAACCGCTGATACTGTCGGAAGTTCTCTGGAGACGACATAGCCAGCTGCATCGTCCTCACGCCTGTTTCAGGGGTGTCTATACCATCATCGTCCCCAGGCTTTGGCACAACAGTGATCGGCTTATCCAACACAATAGCCATCCAACCGCCACGCATCGTTTGTAATTTCCCTGTGAATGCCACCGATTCTCCATATTTGTATTCATAGGCTAGGGCGGGTAGGGATGTACACAGCAGCAATAGAGTAAACAGCTTCTTCATTATTTTCTCCTTATACACAAATACATAACTCTTATCATACCCCAACCGCAGCAAAAAAGCAGCCCGTACCGCTGTTGCTGTTATTCCCGAATCGATAACACAGCCTTATTCACCACCTTCTTCCTCTGCATGCCTTGCCAAATACCGCAGCGCCGCCGCCAGCTCCGGGTGGTGTGCCAAATCATCCGCAGCGGCCAAGCACTGTTCGGCGGCGGTGCGGCTCAGTTTGGCTTGTTTTTCTTTCGACCGCTCCTGCTCCGGCGGGCTGATTTTCACCTGCACTTCGCGCACCTCCGGGCACACCGCCCGCCAGGCCGGCAGCAGCCCCGCCGCGAGCATCCGCAGCCGTGCCGCCGCCATATTGTTGCTTGCATACCAAACCAAAACCCCTTCGCGCACCCGCACCGCGCGGCAATGCTGCTGCAACTTGGCCGGCAGCCGTGCTTCCAGTGCTTGGGCGGTATGCCGCCAGCTTTCGGCCTGCATAATCAGGTCGTGCAGCCGCGATTCGCCGCGGCTGAGGTTGTCGCGGCTGTGCAGGCTGTGGTGGCCGGGGTTGAGGCGGTTGAGGTCGGACATATAAAGGCTACCTGAAAAGTGGAGTTGGGCAATGGCAAAGCAGGCAGGATACACCTAAAAACCTCATCAAGAGGCTACCTGAAAACAGGCAAACTGCCGCTGCCGATAAAAAAGCCTGCCCGATGCGCTTGAAATCCTGCCAGGGCGAGCCATATTCCCAAGCGCGAACAGGTTTGATTATGCTAGAATTACCCGTTATTTTACTATCGCAGTGGATGAGATTTGAACCGGAATAAGCCGGCAGGCGAATGCCGCCGCAGTTTGAATCGAGCACACGGGGCAACAGCAATACCGCATAAGGGATTAAATATTTTATGATTACTTCACTGGCCAAGAAAGTGTTCGGCAGCCGCAACGACAGGCTTCTGAAACAATACCGCAAATCCGTGGTACGCATCAACGGCATGGAAAAAGACATCCAGCAGCTCGACGATGCGGCGCTGCAAGCCAAAACCGCAGAATTCAAACAACGGCTCGCCAAGGGCGAAACCTTGGACGACATTTTGGAAGAAGCTTTTGCCGTGTGCCGCGAAGCTTCCCGCCGCACACTGGGCATGCGCCATTTTGATGTGCAGCTCATCGGCGGCATGGTGTTGCACCAGGGCAAAATCGCCGAAATGCGAACCGGCGAGGGCAAAACCCTGGTGGCTACGCTGGCCGTGTATCTGAACGCGCTCGCCGGTAAAGGCGTGCATGTGGTAACGGTAAACGACTACCTCGCCGCCCGCGATGCCGATATCATGGGCCCGCTCTACAACTTCCTCGGCATGAAAGTGGGCGTGATTGTGGCCAATATGGATCAGGCCGCCAAGCACGAAGCCTATAACGCCGACATCACCTACGGTACCAACAACGAGTTCGGCTTCGACTACCTGCGCGACAATATGGTGCACCAGCTGAGCGACAAAGTGCAGCGTGCGCTGAATTTTGCCGTGGTGGACGAAGTAGACTCTATTCTGATTGACGAAGCCCGTACCCCGCTCATCATCTCCGGCCAGGCCGATGACAACACCGATTTGTATTTGGTGATGAATAAAGTGCCCGCCCAGCTGGTACGCCAGAAAGAAGAAGAGGGCGAGGGCGATTATTGGGTGGACGAGAAAAACCGCACCGTATTGCTCAGTGAAGCCGGCCATGAACATGCTGAGCAAATCCTCACCAAAATGGGCCTGTTGCAGGAAGGCGATTCGCTCTATTCCACCGCCAACATCGCCCTGATGCACCACTTGATGGCCGCTTTGCGCGCCCACAGCCTGTTTAATTTGGACGAGCATTATGTGGTGCAAGACGGCGAAATCGTGATTGTGGATGAATTCACCGGCCGCCTGATGACCGGCCGCCGCTGGTCGGAAGGCCTGCATCAGGCCGTGGAAGCCAAAGAAGGCGTGGAAATCCGCCAAGAAAACCAAACCTTGGCCTCCATTACCTTCCAAAACTACTTCCGCCTCTACAGCAAACTCTCCGGCATGACCGGTACCGCCGACACCGAAGCCTACGAGTTCCAAAGCATCTACGGCTTGGAAACCGTGATTATCCCCACTAACCGGCCGATGATCCGCAAAGACTTCAACGATCAGGTATTTCGCACCGCCGAAGAAAAATTTGAAGCCGTGGTGGCCGATATTAAAGAGCGTCATGCCAAAGGTCAGCCCATCCTGGTGGGTACCACCAGCATCGAAAACTCCGAGCTCGTGTCTAATATGCTCTCCCGCGCCGGTTTGGCACACAACGTGTTGAACGCCAAAGAGCACGCCCGCGAAGCCGATATCGTGGCGCAGGCTGGTAAAACCGGCATGATTACCGTGGCCACCAATATGGCCGGCCGCGGTACCGACATCGTACTCGGCGGTAACGTGAAACATCTTAGCCACATCATCCGCAACAATCCCGATTTGAGCGAAGAAGAAAAAGCCGCCCGCATTAAAGAGCTGGAAGACGGCTGGCAGGAAGAGCACGACCGCGTAATCGCTGCCGGCGGCCTGCACATCGTCGGCACCGAGCGCCACGAAAGCCGCCGTATCGACAACCAGTTGCGCGGCCGTTCCGGCCGTCAGGGCGATATCGGCTCCAGCCGCTTCTACCTCTCGTTTGAAGACCCGCTGC
The DNA here is from genome assembly GCF_001809035.1 of Eikenella sp. HMSC061C02. Classification (NCBI taxonomy): domain Bacteria; kingdom Pseudomonadati; phylum Pseudomonadota; class Betaproteobacteria; order Neisseriales; family Neisseriaceae; genus Eikenella; species Eikenella sp. HMSC061C02. The sequence continues at coordinate 20,011 of NZ_KV795504.1, read as the reverse complement.
TGCGCCTCTTCGCGCTCGACCGCCACGCTGCCTTGCTCGATAAACTGGCGCCGGAACGTGGTGTGCCGATTGAAGCCAATTTGCTTACCCGTCAGATTGAAAGCGCTCAGCGCAAAGTGGAAGGCCGCAACTTCGATATGCGTAAACAAGTGCTGGAATACGACGACGTGGCCAATGATCAGCGCAAGGTTATCTACAGCCGCCGCAACGAAGTGCTGGAAACCGAAGACAACTCCGCCATGATGACCGAGATGCGGCAAGAGGCAATCGAGAATTTGGTTGATCTGTATATGCCCGCCGACAGCATCGAAGAGCAGTGGGATTTGGTGGCGCTGGAGAAACAGCTGTTTGCCGACTTCCATATTCATGCTCCGGTTGCCGAGTGGTTCAAGCAAGACCCCACCCTCGACAACCAAGACGTGAAGGAGCGTGTTTGGAAGCTGGCGCAAGACGACTATGCCGCTAAAACCGAAATGGTCGGTGCCGAATTGATGCGTCAGTTTGAGCGCAATATCTTCCTGCAAGTGATGGACAGCCAATGGCGCGAACATCTTTCTGCTATGGACTATCTGCGTCAAGGCATCCACCTGCGCGGCTACGCTCAGAAGAATCCAAAGCAGGAATACAAAATGGAATCTTTCGAGATGTTCCAAAACCTGTGGCAGAACATCCGCAATGAAACAGCAAGGCTTCTGTCGCAAGTGCGCTTCGAGCTGAATGAGCCGGTGGCCGAGGAAAGTGCTCCCGCGCAAATGGCTTATCAAGAAAACCATGCTCCGGCGCCGGACATTACTTATCTAGCTGCTAATGGCAACGCCGCCGAAGCCGCTGACTTTGCCGAAGACGACTTCAGCCCCGAAGCTCTTGCTGCCCGCGGCCAAATGGTACACCGCAACGACCCCTGCCCCTGCGGCAGCGGCCTGCGCTACAAACAGTGCCACGGCAAATTGAGCTAAACAGCCCCGCTTAAACTGGGTATCAAAGGCTACCTGAAAACCGGATACAGGGTTTCAGGTAGCCTTTTGTTTGGAGTGGTAGGATTTTTATAGTGAATTAAATTTAAACCAGTACAGCGTTGGCGCGCCTTGCCGTACTATTTGTACTGTCTGCGGCTCGTCGCCTTGTCCTGATTTAAATTTAATCCACTATAGTGGGTTAAAAAGTGTGGAACAAGGCGGGTGGGGTGGATGTGCAAGCAGTTCGGCTAGATGAGCTGCAGTAGCGCAGTCTTGTCTTCATTCCCTATGGGTTTTTGAGGAAGATGTTTTCAGGTAGCCTTCTTGGTTGAACAGGCTACCTGAAAACTATCTGGCGTGATGGATTGGCATTACCTGTTACTGAGTGGTTTCAGGTAGCCTGTGATGGCGGATGTATCGGCAGGTAGCGAACTCTATCGGTATTCTCTTAAAGAATGCAGTGCCCTAGACTTGTTGTACTACCTTTGCTGTCGGAGACTTGCAGCCCGGTTTCATTGCTTCGCAGGTGCGATGAAACAGTTTGCTGATGTAATGTTGAAGACTGTCAGAAAAGAGCTATTTTTCAGGTAGCCTTCACAAGCGCAGGGGCCGACAAAAAGGCTACCTGAAATTTCAGGTAGCCTTTGATTAAGCCTGAGGATTAGTTCTGGCCTTCTTCCGGACGCATATGCGGGAACAGGATAACGTCGCGGATGCTCGGGGCGTTGGTCAGCAACATTACCAAGCGGTCGATACCGATACCGCAACCGCCGGTGGGCGGCAGACCGTATTCCATGGCGCGGATGTAGTCGGCGTCGTAGTTCATGGCTTCGTCGTCGCCGGCTTCTTTCTGAGCCACTTGTGATCTGAAGCGATCAGCCTGGTCTTCCGGGTCGTTCAACTCTGAGTAGCCGTTGGCCAGCTCGCGGCCTACTGCAAACAGTTCGAAACGTTCGGTGAGCTTCGGATTGGTATCGGAAGCGCGGGCCAAGGGAGACACTTCAACCGGATAGTCGATGATGAAGGTGGGGTTCCACAGCTTGCCTTCGGCGCAGCCTTCAAATAAGGCCAGCTGCAGGCTGCCGATGCCGGGGGCGGCGGGCAGGTCTTCGCCGTGTTTTACCACTTCTTTTTTCAGCCATTCTTCATCGTTCAGCTGCTCATCGGTGTAGTGCGGATTGTATTTTTTGATCGCGTCCACGATGGTGAGGCGGTCAAAGCGTTTTTCCAGATCCACTTCTTTACCGTTGTAAGGAACGTGCAGGCTGCCGCAAACGGCGTTGGCGCAAGCGCGGATCACGCCTTCGGTCATGTCCATCATGCGGTGGTAGTCGGAGAATGCCTCGTAGAACTCCATCATGGTGAACTCGGGGTTGTGGCGGGCAGACACGCCTTCGTTACGGAAGTTGCGGTTGATTTCAAACACGCGCTCGAAACCGCCTACCACCAAACGTTTCAGATAGAGCTCGGGAGCAATTCGCATAAACAGCGGGATGTCCAGCGCGTTGTGGTGGGTAACGAATGGACGGGCTGCTGCGCCACCGGCAATCGGGTGCATCATCGGGGTTTCCACTTCAAGATACTGCTCGCCAGTCATGAAGTTGCGGATGGTTTGGATGATGCGGCCACGTTTTTTGAAGATTTCGCGCGATTCGGCGTTTACGATCAAATCGGCATAACGCTGGCGGTAGCGGGTTTCCTGGTCTTTCAGGCCGTGCACTTTATCAGGCAGCGGGCGCAGGGCTTTGGCCAACAGGCGGATTTGGCTTACGCGTACGGTCAGCTCGCCGTGGTTGGTTTTAAACAGCACGCCTTCTGCGCCGAGGATATCGCCCAAGTCCCAGTGCTTGAACTCTTCGTGAATCTTCTCACCAACACCCTGGTCGTTTACGTAGAGCTGGATTTGGCCGGAAACGTCTTGCAGGGTGGCGAAGCTGGCCTTACCCATATCGCGTTGCAGCATCATGCGGCCTGCTACCTTGACGGTTACGTTCTTTTCTTCCAACTCTTCCTTAGACAGTTCGCCGTACTGGTTCTGCAGATCACCGGCAAAAGCATTGCGACGGAAGTCGTTCGGGAACGCTACGCCGTGCTTGCGGATTTCTGCCAATTTCTCGCGACGAACTGCCATGACCTGACTTTCGTCTAATTGGGGGGTATCGGTATGTTGAGATTCATTCATGGTATCCATCCATATATTAATGAGAGACAGCACTCTTGGATTTGGTGGCTTGTCTCAGTGGTTGAAAAACTTCATTGCTGAAGATGCCATTGCATCAATGACCCATGCCACAAATTGGACAAAAATCAATGTTTGCATATTCCTTTTTGAGAAACTCTGCAGCTTTATGCAAAGGCATGGCTGTAAAGTAAAGGAAAGGCAAGGTGTATGTCAAGCGATTAAATCAAAAAATTTTCAAGTGTTAATGCTTGGGGTATGGCAATAATGACAACAATCTGGCTGCAGGGCAGCCAGATTGTTGTAGTATTGAGAGAATTTATGCGGCTACGCCGGCAGCACGGGCAATGGCCAAGCCTTCCTGCTGGCTGAGGTAGCGAGGGTTATCCGGGCAATCGCGCAGAATGATGTCGCCATCGCGGAAAGCAACCAATTCATTTACGGCTAGTTGCGTCCAAGTTTCGTTGGCGGTAAGGGGTTGTGTGGCAATAACGGCTACACGGTCATTGGGAGTGGTTACTGCGGCGAAATCTACAGCTACATCGTTATCGATAAGATGCGCTTCACCAAAGGGGGCTTGGCGGATAATGTAGTACAGCAGAGTGCTGGCATGGGCAAACAAGATTTCTCCGTTAGACAGCATAAAGTTGAATAATCCGTGGTGGCGGATTTGTGCTGTGAGTGCGGCCACTTCTGCAAACAATTTGCCCACTGGTGGCTTATGCTCAAAGCGGTTGCGCAGTTGTTCCAGTATGAAGCAGAAGGCACGTTCGGAATCGGTGCTGCCGACAGGGCGGTAGTATTGGCCTTCCTCAGGTTGAAAGCCGCCAAGGTGGCCGTTGTGGGCGAACAGCCAGTATTCGCCCCACATTTCGCGGATGAAGGGGTGGGTATTAGCTAAGCCGACGCTGCCTTGGGTGGCTTTGCGGATGTGGGCGATGACGTTGGTGGATTTGATTTGGTAGGTTTTTACCAAATCGGCTACCGGTGAGCTGGCGCTGGGCTTGTCGTCGTGGAACATACGCACGCCTTTGTTTTCGAAAAAGCCAATGCCAAAGCCGTCGGCATGTCGGTCGGTGAGCCCGCCGCGCAGGCGGAAGCCTTCGAAAGAGAAAACGATGTCGGTGGGGGTGTTGCAGTTCATGCCCAAAAGCTGGCACATGATGAGTTCCTCGAGATTGGTTTTAGTAAAACTGGTAGGTGTTGTACCGCTATGATTATTTTAACGACCTTGAGGCTACCTGAAAACCTGCCTGTTGTTATACCGATATAACGCGTGGCTATATGTTTGCGTTTGGATGATATGCATTTTCAGGTAGCCTGATTCTGCAGAACTAAGGCAAAGTTTCTGCTTGAAAGTTCTAGTGAAAATATATATAGTGTGCGTCTTGGCATTTTTAGCCAAGTTTTTTGTTTTGTCCAAAAGGTCGGCCAATCGTAGCTGACCCCTTGTTATATAAGGAAAAATCATGACTTTAGGTCTGGTTGGACGCAAAGTGGGCATGACTCGCGTGTTTACCGAGCAAGGTGTTTCCGTGCCGGTAACCGTGTTGGAAATGTCTCCTAATCGCGTCACTCAGGTAAAATCCAAAGATACCGACGGCTATACGGCTGTTCAGGTTACCTTTGGTCAGAAGAAAGCTAATCGTGTAAACAAGGCAGAAGCCGGTCACTTTGCAAAAGCAGGTGTTGAGGCTGGTCGCGGTTTGCATGAGTTTGCTTTGACTGAAGAGAAATTGGCTGAATTGAAAGTGGGCGACGAAGTAACTGTTGCTATTTTTGAAGCTGGCCAGTTTGTAGATGTAACCGGCACCTCTAAAGGTAAGGGCTTTGCTGGTACCATCAAGCGCCATAACTTTGGTGCGCAACGTGCTTCTCACGGTAACTCTCGTTCTCACCGTGTTCCTGGTTCTATCGGTATGAACCAAGATCCGGGTCGTGTATTCCCGGGTAAACGTATGGCTGGTCAGTATGGTAATACCACTGCGACCGTGCAGCGTTTGGAAGTGGTTCGTGTGGATGCGGAACGCAATCTGCTGTTGGTTAAAGGTGCTGTTCCTGGTGCTGCCAATGGTGATGTAGTTGTGCGCCCCAGCGTGAAAGTAGGTGCGTAATGGAATTAAAAGTAATTGATGCTAAAGGCCAGGTTTCAGGTAGCCTTGCTGCTTCCGATGCGCTGTTTGCTCGTGAATATAACGAGGCATTGGTTCACCAGCTGGTTACTGCTTTCTTGGCAAATGCCCGTTCTGGCAACCGTGCGCAGCTGACTCGTGCTGAGGTGAAGCACTCCACCAAAAAGCCGTGGCGCCAAAAAGGTACTGGCCGCGCTCGTGCTGGTATGTCTTCTTCTCCGCTGTGGAGAGGGGGTGGTCGTACATTCCCGAGTAAGCCTGATGAAAACTTTACTCAGAAGGTTAATCGTAAGATGTACCGTGCCGGTATGGCGACTATTTTGTCCCAGTTGGTGCGTGATGAGCGCTTGTTTGTGATTGAAGAGCTGTCTGTTGCTACTCCTAAAACCAAAGCTTTTGCTGAACAAGTGAAAAATTTGGGTCTGGAGCAGGTTTTGTTTGTTACCAATCAGCTGGACGAAAACGTATATCTGTCTTCACGTAACCTGCCAAATGTGTTGGTTCTGGAAGCTCAGCAGATTGATCCGTACAGCTTGCTTCGCTATAAAAAAGTAGTGGTAACTAAGGAAGCGGTTGCACAACTTGAGGAGCAATGGGTATGAATCAACAACGTTTGATGAAAGTAATTTTGGCTCCTGTTGTTTCTGAAAAGAGCAATTTGTTGGCTGAGAAACGCAACCAGATGACTTTTAAAGTGTTGCCTGATGCAACCAAGGCAGAAGTTAAAGCTGCTGTTGAATTGTTGTTTGGTGTTCAGGTAGCCTCTGTGACTACAGTTGCAATCAAAGGGAAAGTAAAGCGTTTTGGTCGCACTCTGGGTCGCCGCAGTAATGTGAAGAAAGCTTATGTCAGCTTGGCTGCCGGACAGGAGCTGGATTTGGAATCTGTTGCAGCAGCTGCAGATAAGGAATAAATATTATGGCTATTGTAAAAATGAAGCCGACTTCTGCAGGCCGCCGCGGCATGGTTCGCGTGGTTGCAGAGGGTCTGCATAAGGGTGCTCCTTATGCGCCGCTGGTGGAGAAGAAAAACTCTATCGCTGGCCGCAATCATAACGGTCATATCACTACTCGTCATAAAGGTGGTGGGCATAAACATCACTACCGCGTAGTAGATTTTAAACGCGATAAGGATAATATTCCTGCGAAAGTTGAGCGTATTGAGTACGATCCGAACCGTACTGCTTTCATTGCGCTGCTTTGCTACGCTGATGGTGAGCGCCGTTATATTATTGCTCCTCGCGGTATCCAAGCGGGTGCCGTATTGGTTTCTGGCGCAGAAGCTGCAATCAAAGTTGGTAATGCTTTGCCAATTCGTAATATTCCGGTTGGTACCACCATCCACTGTATCGAGATGAAGCCTGGCAAAGGTGCTCAGATTGCTCGTTCAGCTGGTGCTTCCGCGGTTTTGCTGGCTAAAGAAGGTGTTTACGCTCAAGTTCGCCTGCGCTCAGGTGAAGTGCGTAAGATCCATATTGATTGCCGTGCCACTGTTGGCGAAGTTGGCAATGAAGAGCAAAGTCTGAAGAAAATTGGTAAAGCTGGTGCTAATCGCTGGCGTGGTATTCGTCCGACCGTCCGCGGTGTGGTAATGAACCCTGTGGATCACCCGCATGGTGGTGGTGAGGGTCGTACCGGTGAGGCTCGTGAGCCTGTCAGCCCATGGGGTACTCCGGCTAAGGGTTACCGAACTCGTAATAATAAGCGTACGGACAATATGATCGTTCGTCGCCGCTATTCAAATAAAGGTTAATTGATATGGCTCGTTCATTGAAAAAAGGTCCATATGTCGATCTGCACCTGCTGAAAAAAGTTGATGCTGCTCGCGCCGGCAATGATAAGCGTCCTATTAAAACATGGTCTCGCCGCTCAACAATTCTCCCTGATTTTATTGGGTTGACTATTGCGGTACATAATGGTCGCACTCACGTGCCTGTGTTTATTAGCGATAATATGGTTGGCCATAAGTTGGGTGAGTTTGCGCTTACTCGTACTTTTAAAGGACACTTGGCTGATAAAAAGGCTCAGAAATAAGGTGAATCATGAGAGTATCTGCACAACATAAAAACGCCCGTATTTCTGCTCAAAAAGCCCGGTTAGTTGCTGATTTAATTCGAGGCAAAGAGGTAGAGCAAGCTCTTAATATTTTGACGTTTAGCACAAAGAAAGGTGCTGAGCTGATTAAAAAGGTATTAGAGTCTGCTATCGCTAATGCTGAGCATAACGAAGGCGCTGACATTGATGAGCTTAAAGTTGTAACGATTTTTGTGGACAAGGGGCCGAGCTTAAAACGATTCCGTGCCCGGGCAAAAGGTCGTGGCAACCGTATTGAAAAACAAACGTGTCATATTAATGTGACAGTAGGAAACTAAGGAAAAGCTATGGGACAAAAAATTCATCCAACTGGCTTTCGCCTAGCTGTAAATAAAGACTGGTCATCTAAGTGGTTTGCCAAGAGCACAGAATTTGCTGCTGTATTGAAGCAGGATATCGATGTGCGTGATTATTTGCGTAAGCGCTTAGCCAATGCTTCAGTAGGCCGCGTAGTGATTGAGCGTCCGGCTAAATCTGCTCGCATCACCATTCATACTGCACGCCCCGGTGTCGTGATTGGTAAAAAGGGCGAGGATATTGAGGTATTGAAGCAAGATTTGCAACAATTGCTTGGTGTTCCTGTTCATGTGAATATCGAAGAAATTCGCAAACCTGAATTGGATGCGCAAGTTATTGCTGATGGCATCGCTCAGCAGTTGGAAAAACGTGTACAGTTCCGTCGCGCAATGAAGCGTGCTATGCAAAATGCTATGCGTGCTGGCGCTAAAGGTATCAAAATCATGACTTCAGGGCGTCTGAATGGCGCGGATATCGCTCGTAGCGAATGGTATCGTGAGGGTCGTGTGCCGTTGCATACTTTGCGAGCAGCTGTTGAATATGCCACTAGCGAGGCGCATACCACCTATGGTGTTATAGGCCTGAAAGTATGGGTTTATAAGGGCGAGACTGGACAGTTGTTGGAAAATGCCAACACTGAGAATAAGCGTAGAAAAGGAGGTGGCCGCCATGCTACAGCCGGTTAGAATGAAATATCGCAAGCAGCATAAAGGTCGCAATACTGGTGTCGCTACTAATGGATACGATGTCAGCTTTGGTAATTTTGGTTTGAAGGCAATTGGTCGTGGCAGATTAACGGCTCGACAGATTGAAGCGGCTCGACGTGCTATGACTCGTCATATTAAGCGTGGTGGGCGTATTTGGATTCGTGTATTCCCAGATAAACCTATTACTGAAAAACCAATCCAAGTGCGTATGGGTGGCGGTAAAGGCTCTGTAGAGTATTATGTCGCTGAAATCAAGCCTGGCAAAGTGCTCTATGAAATGGATGGAGTATCAGAATCCTTGGCTAGAGAGGCGTTTGCTTTAGCGGCTGCAAAATTGCCTATACGTACAACTTTTGTGTCCCGGCAGGTAGGTAAATGATGAAAATGATTGATTTAAAAGACAAATCATTGGAGCAGCTAGAGGCTGATCTGGTTGGTTTGTTAAAGACGCAATTTAGTTTGCGTATGCAACATGCTACTGGCCAGCTAAGCAAGAATAGTGAGTTGAAGCGCGTTCGTCGTGATATTGCTCGCGTAAAAACCAAGTTAGCTGAGAAAGGGGTTGGCAATGAGTGATGCCAAAATTGTTCGAACTTTGCAAGGTAGGGTGATCAGTGACAAGATGGATAAAACAGTAACCGTCTTGATTGAGCGCAGAGTAAAACACCCCTTGTACGGTAAGATTATCCAGCGATCCACTAAAATTCATGCTCACGATGAGCGAAATGAGTGCAAAGTGGGTGATGTGGTGGTAATTGCTGAGGGTCGCCCTTTGTCCAAGACAAAGTCATGGGTTGTCCAAAGCCTGCTTGAGAAGTCTCAAGAAATTTAGTTGTAATTTTGGTATTTTTGTAGGCGAGGTCTTGCAGTAGGAAAGAAAAAGCTGTAAACTCCTCGCCTTTCTAGCTTCTAGTTTCCTAGGAGTTTCTCCCTGTCGGGGCCAAAACTGATCTATTTTGGTAGATGCTGGTCATCTATTTAATGACTAATGATAGGTTAAGTTGGTTTTAAAAAGGTAATGACATGATTCAGATGCAGACTATTTTGGATGTGGCTGATAACTCTGGTGCTCGTCGCGTTATGTGCATTAAGGTGCTTGGTGGTTCTAAGCGCCGTTATGCAAGCGTTGGTGATGTTATTAAGGTATCGGTTAAAGATGCGGCTCCGCGTGGCCGAGTGAAAAAAGGTGATGTATATAATGCTGTTGTTGTTCGTACAGCTAAAGGCATTCGCCGTGCAGATGGTGCGTTAATTAAATTTGATAATAATGCTGCTGTACTGCTAAATGCTAAGCTTGAGCCTATGGGTACGCGAATTTTTGGGCCGGTAACGCGTGAATTGCGTACTGAGCGGTTCATGAAGATTGTTTCGTTGGCTCCTGAGGTGATCTGAGAGATAAGATTATGAGTAAAATTATTAAGGGCGATCATGTTGTTGTTATCTCGGGTAGAGATAAAGGCAAGCAGGGGCAAGTTACCCGTTTGTTAGGTGATAAGGTGGTTGTTGAGGGTGTGAATCTTGTTAAGAGGCACCAAAAGCCTAATCCTATGCGTAATGTTGAGGGTGGTGTGGTTATCAAAAATATGCCTATTCACATTTCAAACGTCGCTATTTATAACAAAGAGACGCAGAAAGCGGATCGAGTTGGTGTCAAGTTGATTGATGATGATGGCAAGGTTAGACGTGTGAGAGTGTTTAAGTCTAACGGTGCTGAGTTGGCTTAAGTTGAGCTAAGGAATTTAGGTATGGCACGGTTGAGAGAGTTTTATATTGAGACGGTTGTTCCTGCGTTGATGTCGCAGTTTGGATATAAGTCCATCATGGAGGTTCCTCGTATTGAAAAGATAACATTAAATATGGGGGTTGGTGAGGCAGTTGCTGATAAAAAAGTGATGGAGCATGCTGTTAGCGATTTGGAGAAAATTGCTGGGCAAAAACCTGTTGTTACTTTGGCTAGGAAATCAATTGCTGGGTTTAAGATTCGTGATGACTATCCGGTTGGTTGTAAGGTTACTCTCCGTAAGGAGAGGATGTTTGAATTCTTGGATAGATTGATTTCTGTAGCTTTGCCGCGTGTTAGAGACTTTCGAGGGGTTAATGGTAAATCTTTTGATGGTCAAGGTAATTATAATATGGGTGTTCGTGAGCAGATTATTTTCCCTGAGATTGAGTACGACAAGATTGATACACTTCGTGGGTTGAATATTACAATTACCACTACTGCGAAAACAGATGAAGAGGCAAGAGCATTGCTTTCGCTTTTTAAATTTCCATTTAAGGGATAATCATGGCAAAAAAAGCTCTTATTAATCGAGAGGCTAAACGCGTTGCGCTTGCAAAAAAGTATGCTGCGAAGAGGGCTGCAATTTTTGCAGTAATTAATGATGCAGGGGTAAGTGATAAAGAGCGATTTGAGGCTCGTTTAAAGCTCCAAGCTATTCCTCGAAATGCATCACCTATTCGTCAAAGAAGACGCTGTGCTTTAACGGGTCGACCACGTGGCACCTTCCGTAAGTTTGGTTTAGGGCGTACTAAGATTCGCGAAATTGCGATGCGTGGTGAGATTCCTGGTGTTATTAAGGCCAGCTGGTAAATTTAAGGATAAATAGTAATGAGTATGCATGATCCTATTTCTGATATGCTGACTCGCATTCGTAATGCGCAGCGTGCAAATAAAGCTTCCGTTGCTATGCCTTCTTCTAAGGTGAAATGTGCAATTGCTAAAGTTCTGCAGGAGGAAGGGTATATTGATAGCTTTTCGGTGTCTTCAGGTGTGAAGCCCATTTTGGAAATTCAGTTGAAATATTACCTAGGAAAGCCGGTAATTGAGCAAATTAAGAGAGTTTCTCGTCCCGGCTTAAGAGTATATAAGGGTGCAGATTCAATTCCGCGAGTTATGAATGGGTTGGGTATTGCTATCGTTAGTACATCCAAGGGTGTGATGACTGGGCATAAGGCTCTTGCCGCAGGTGTGGGTGGCGAGTTGTTGTGCGTTGTGGCTTAACTTTAAGTAGCCAATTAAGGAGCTTTATTTAAAATGTCTCGTATAGCAAAAAATCCAGTGCATGTCCCTACTGGTCTTGATGTTGAGCTTGGGGCTGGTAAGTTGGTAATAAAGAATAAGAGTGACAAGTTGAGTGTTGCAGTGCCTAGCAGTATATCTGTTCAGTTTGCTGATGGGCAGTTAGCATTTTCTGCTGTTGCTAATACTAAAGAAGCAGATGCAATGTCAGGTACTATTCGGGCTATTGCAGCTAATATGGTTAAAGGGTTGGCTGAAGGGTTTGAGAAAAGATTGCAGTTGGTTGGCGTAGGGTATCGTGCGCAGGCTCAAGGTTCTACCTTGAATCTTTCTTTGGGATTCTCACACCCTGTTGTTTATGATATGCCAGAAGGTGTTTCTGTTCAAACACCGACTCCTACAGAGATAGTGTTAAAGGGAGCCAATAAGCAAATTGTAGGGCAGGTAGCAGCTGAAATTCGTGGTTTTCGACCTCCTGAGCCTTATAAAGGCAAGGGTGTACGCTATTTGGATGAAGTGGTAGTTTTGAAAGAAGCAAAGAAAAAATAGCTAAGGAATTGCATTCATGGATAAGTATACTAGAAGAGCTCGTCGTGCACATAAAGCACGTGCACGCATAAAGCAGCTTGGAGAGATTAGGCTGTGTGTATTTCGAAGCAATAACCATATTTACGCGCAGATAATTGATGCGAGTGGAGGTGTCGTTTTGTCTCAGGCTTCCACGCTAGAGTCAGAGGTAAGGAAAAGCTTAGACTCATGCAGTAATGTTCAAGCTGCATCTTTAGTGGGTAAAAGAATTGCAGAAAAAGCTAAAGCATTGGGTATTGAGAGAGTTGCTTTTGATAGATCTGGTTTTCAGTATCATGGGCGTGTCAAAGCGTTGGCAGAGGCTGCTCGTGAAAATGGCTTGAATTTTTAGAATAATAGTTACAGAGTTGAGGATCAGATTATGGCAAAGCAAGATATTGAAGAGCGTAATGATGGATTGATTGAAAAAATGGTTGCCGTTAATCGTGTCACCAAGGTAGTTAAGGGTGGTCGAATTATGGCGTTTTCAGCGCTGACAGTGGTTGGCGATGGTGATGGCCGCATTGGAATGGGGAAGGGTAAATCTAAAGAAGTACCCGTTGCGGTTCAGAAAGCTATGGATCAGGCTAGACGTTCAATGATTAAGGTGTCATTGAATAATGGAACTATTCACCATGAGGTGGTTGGTAAACATGGTGCTACAAAGGTGTTTATGCAGCCTGCCAAAGAAGGTAGTGGTGTAAAGGCTGGCGGCCCAATGCGACTAATTTTTGAAGCAATGGGTGTTCATAATATTTCAGCAAAAGTACATGGTTCTACTAATCCATATAATATCGTTCGAGCCACTTTGGACGGCTTGGCAAAATTATATACCCCAAGTGAGGTAGCAGCTAAGCGCGGTATATCTGTGGAAGAGTTAGGGGTTTAATGATGAGTACACAAAAGACAATTACTGTAACGCTTACTAAGAGCTTAATTGGTACGGTTGAATCTCATCGGCAGTGTGTCCGTGGTTTGGGTTTGCGCCATCGGCATCATTCAGTTGAAGTGCTAGATACTCCTGAAAATCGTGGAATGATTAATAAAGTAAGTTATCTCTTGAAGGTTGGGGGCTGATTATGTTTTTGAATACAATTCAACCATCTGTAGGCTCTTCTCATGCTAAGCGTCGTGTTGGGCGCGGCATTGGTAGTGGTCTTGGTAAGACATGTGGTCGTGGACATAAGGGGCAAAAAAGCCGTGCTGGGGGATTCCATAAGGTTGGTTTCGAAGGTGGGCAGATGCCTCTCCAGCGCCGTCTTCCCAAGAGAGGCTTTAAGCCAATCTCTTCTTTACAGGTTGCAGTTATTACCTTGTCTGACTTAAATAAAGTGAGTGGTAAAGAGGTTGATATCCTAACGTTAAAACAAAATGGTTTATTAAACTCTAGGGTGAACGCAGTTAAGGTGGTTGCCACTGGGTCTATCTCTAAAGCGCTGACTGTCCGTAGCGACATTAAGGTTACAAAAGGTGCTCAGGCAGCTATTGAAGCTGTTGGTGGAGTTGTAGAGCCGTCTTGATATTTTTTAAAAATATCAAGCGGCGGCTATAATTAGGAATTTAGCAAGAATGAATGATTTAAGAAGACGCCTGTTATTTTTGCTCGGGGCTCTTATCGTCTTTAGGGTAGGGGCTCATATTCCTGTGCCTGGAGTCAATGCTGCAGCACTCGCTAATAGTTTTAAGGAAGGTAACGCTGGTATTTTGGGAATGCTTAATCTCTTTTCGGGAGGTTCTTTAGAGAGGTTTAGTATTTTTGCCATAGGAATTATGCCATATATTTCAGCATCTATTATTATTCAATTGGTTGCTGAGGTGCTTCCATCGTTAAAGGCCTTAAAAAAGGAGGGTGAAGCCGGTCGTCGAACTTTAACCAAATATACTCGTTGGGGAACTTTGCTTGTTGCGGTCGTACAGGCATTTGCAGCGGCAGCAGTTGTTTACCAGCGACCAGATCTTGTAGTGATTGGGCGGACAGAGTTCTATATTTCTGCAATTACATGTCTGGTGACTGGTACCATGTTCTTGATGTGGCTTGGGGAGCAGATGACTGAACGTGGTATTGGTAATGGGGTTTCACTATTAATTACAGCAGGCATCGTGGCGGCCCTCCCTAGTGCGGTTAGTAACTTGTTAAATTTGGCAATTACCGGTGCTAGTGGCTATGGGACAATTCTTTTTGTATTGTTTGGTGGGTTGTGCCTGATTTATATCGTTGTTTATATTGAGAGTGGCCAGCGTAAGATTCCTATTCATTATGCGCGTCGACAAATCGGGAACCGAATTGTACAAGGGCAAAAAACCCATTTGCCATTTAAAATAAACATGGCAGGCGTGATTCCTCCGATTTTTGCATCTAGCGTAATTTTGTTCCCATCACAGATTATTGGATGGCTGGATAAAAGAGTGGATGGTAATGCGTTTGTTGATTTTATCTCTGCTAACCTTTCCCCAGGTAAATCTTTATATTTGGTAGTATTTACAGCAGCCATAATTTTCTTCTGCTATTTTTATACTGCACTAGTATTTAGTCCAAGAGAAATGGCTGAGAATTTAAAGAAGAGTGGGGCTTTTGTCCCAGGTATCCGGCCGGGTGAGCAAACTTCAAATTATTTGGAAAAAGTAGTTATGCGTCTTACCTTCTTTGGTGCGTTGTATATAACTATTATTTGCTTGATTCCAGAGTTTGTTACAGGAGTGCTAGGCATCCCATTTCATTTGGGTGGGACATCTCTTCTTATTTTAGTTGTTGTTACTATGGACTTTGGTACTCAAGTTGCCTCCTACCGTATGAACCAACAGTATGAGCATTTAATGAGAAAGAGTTCAGCTAAGAAGTAATTGTACTCTGTAAGTAAAAGAGATTATGGCTAAAGAAGATACTATACAAATGCAGGGTGAGGTGTTGGAAACTTTGCCTAATGCAACTTTTAAGATTAAACTAGAAAATGGCCATGAAGTATTAGGGCATATTTCTGGGAAGATGCGGATGCACTATATCCGGATTTCACCTGGTGATAAGGTTACTGTAGAAATGACACCTTATGACTTATCCCGTGCTCGTATCGTTTTTCGAGCTCGTTAAATCATGAAAAAGGAAAATAAATGCGTGTTCAACCATCGGTAAAGAAGATTTGTCGCAATTGCAAGGTTATTCGTCGCAATCGCGTTGTGAGGGTGATCTGTACAGATCCGCGTCATAAACAGCGACAAGGCTAATTTGTTTTAAAATAAAAATATGCTATGTTTGTGTAGCTTTTCGTCTTAAAGGAAACGAAGAATGGCTCGTGTTGCAGGAGTGAATATTCCTAATAATGCCCATGTTGTAATTGGGTTGCAGGCAATTTATGGTATTGGTGCAAGTCGTGCAAAATTGATTTGTAATAATGCAGCTATTGCCCCTGATACTAAGGTAAAGGATTTGACAGAGGGACAGTTGGATGCTTTGCGTGAACAGGTTGCGCAGTATGAGGTTGAAGGTGATTTGCGTCGCGAAATTACTATGAATATCAAGCGATTGATTGATATGGGTTGCTACCGTGGCTTTCGTCACCGTCGTGGTTTGCCGTGTCGTGGGCAGCGTACTAGGACTAATGCACGTACTAGAAAAGGTCCTCGTAAGGCAATTGCAGGCAAAAAAGGTTAGGAGATTAAGTTAAATGGCTAAAGCAACTACAGCTGCGCGTACGCGTAAAAAAGTACGGAAAGTAGTGAATGATGGTATCGTCCATATTCATGCTTCTTTTAATAATACTATTATTACTATCACTGATCGACAGGGTAATGTTTTGTCTTGGGCTACATCTGGTGGTGCAGGATTTAAAGGTTCTCGCAAAAGTACTCCCTTTGCTGCTCAAGTGGCTGCAGAAGCAGCTGGTAAGGCCGCACAGGAGTATGGTGTGAAGAATTTGGAAGTTCGCATTAAAGGGCCTGGGCCTGGTCGAGAATCTTCTGTCCGCTCTCTAAATGCTATTGGTTTTAAGATTGTAAGTATTACTGATGTTACTCCATTGCCTCATAATGGATGTCGTCCACCTAAAAAACGTCGTATTTAATCTGGAGTAATTAACTTATGGCACGTTATATTGGCCCTAAATGCAAATTAGCTCGTCGTGAAGGTAGCGATCTTTTTTTGAAAAGTGCGCGCCGTTCTATTGAATCAAAATGTAAACTCGAAAATGCCCCTGGTCAGCATGGTGCAAGAAGAGGCCGTTTATCTGATTATGGTATCCAGCTGCGTGAGAAACAAAAAATCCGCAGATTATATGGCGTGCTAGAGAGACAGTTCCGCCGTTATTTTGCTGAAGCCTCACGCCGTAAGGGTGCTACTGGTGAGTTGTTGTTGCAACTGCTTGAGTCACGGTTGGATAACGTAGTATATCGCATGGGTTTTGGTTCTACTCGTGCCGAAGCTCGTCAGTTGGTGTCTCATAAAGCAATTTTGGTAAATGGTGAAGTAGTTAATATCCCATCTTTCCAAGTGAAAGCTGGAGATACTGTTTCTGTGAGGGAAAAAGCTAAGAAGCAGGTTCGTATCCAGGAATCATTGCAGTTGGCTACTCAGATTGGCTTGCCAAGTTGGGTTTCTGTAGATGTCGATAAACAAGAGGGCGTATTTAGAAATATGCCTGATCGTGTTGACTTGTATAGCGATATTAACGAACAGTTAGTGGTTGAGTTTTACTCAAAATAATTTCATTGGCTCAAAAAAGGGGCAGTTAAATGCAAAACAGCACCTATGAATTTCTGAAGCCGCGACAGATTGATGTAGATGCCTTGTCTGCAACGCGTGCAAAAGTTTTTATGGAGCCATTTGAGCGGGGTTTTGGTTATACATTAGGCAATGCATTGCGTCGTATATTGCTGTCATCAATGAATGGTTTTGCACCTACAGAGGTAGTAATTGATGGCGCACTGCATGAATATTCTACTTTAGATGGTGTTCAGGAAGATGTTGTAGATATCTTGCTGAATATTAAAGGTGTGGTATTCAAGCTTCAGGGTCGTGATTCGGTTCAGGTTAGCTTAAATAAATCAGGTAGTGGTGTGGTAACTGCTGCTGATTTAGAATTGCCGCATGATGTGGAAGTAATTAATCCAGAACATGTTATTTGCCGCTTGTCTGATAATGGCAAGATTGAACTGACAATTACTGTGGAAAAAGGCCGTGGCTATCAAACTGTTAGCAGCAGGAATGATGACCACAAACAAATTGGCGCTATTCATTTGGATGCCAACTTTTCTCCAGTTCATCGTGTTAGCTTTGAGGTTCAGGCTGCTCGTGTGGAGCAGCGGACGGACTTAGATTGCTTGGTTTTAGATATTGAAACCAATGGTGCAATTGATCCAGAGGAGGCTGTGCGTCGGGCAGCTCGTATACTGATTGATCAGATGTCAGTATTTGCTGACTTGGAAGGGACGCCGGTCGAGGAGTCGAAAGAAGAAGCACCGCCTATCGACCCGATTCTGCTACGCCCAGTAGATGATTTGGAATTGACAGTTCGCTCAGCGAATTGCTTGAAAGCTGAAGACATCTACTATATTGGTGATTTGATTCAGCGAACCGAAACTGAATTGCTGAAGACTCCGAATTTGGGCAGAAAATCTTTGAACGAGATTAAAGAAGTATTGGCTTCAAAAGGCTTGACCTTGGGTTCGAAACTAGATGTGTGGCCACCTGTTGGTTTGGATAAGCCTTAATATTTAATTGAAAAGGATAATAAAATTATGCGTCATGGTAATGCCAACCGCAAATTAAACCGTACAAGCAGCCATCGTGCAGCGATGTTGCGTAATATGGCTAACTCGCTTTTAACCCATGAAACTATCGTGACTACTTTGCCTAAAGCTAAAGAGTTGAGACGAGTAGTAGAGCCTTTGATTACTTTGGGTAAGAAGCCTTCTTTGGCTAATCGCCGTACCGCCTTCAATAGAACTCGCGACAGAGATGTTGTAGTTAAACTATTCGATGAGTTGGGTACTCGTTTTGCCAACCGTAATGGTGGTTATGTGCGTATTTTGAAATATGGCTTCCGTAAGGGCGATAATGCGCCGTTAGCATTGGTGCAGTTGACCGATTTGGCCGCTGAAGACTCAAATACTGAAGCAGCATAACTGCATAATTAAGTTAAAAGCTGGATCCTATGTATGATTGCATGGGATTCAGCTTTAATTTATATGGGTTTAGGTTTTGTAGTTGACGTATATAGCGCAAGTCAACTGAACTTTTACTACGGTACTGTTTGTAGCTCGCTGCCTTGTGTTTGAGAGCCAATTTAGTTGGTTATAGCTGGAGCAATTATTTTCATACAAGCTGACGAGCTGAATGCGGTATATAAAGTATAGCGATAGGTGAGTCGTTGCTGTTGGTGAATATAGTTGCAGAGCAAAAGTCGGTCATTCTTCTTTATGTACTCACTTGTATTGCAGAGAGGGATACTTGTATCAAAATAGCGCTAGTTTTCATAGCACTTATCTAATGCACCTAATCTAATCAAGTTTTATTATTATGCACCATTCCTCCACTTTTGCTGAATTCCGGCGCGGTATTATTGAAGCTACCCCTATCTTGATAGGGGTGATGCCATTTGGATTGATTTTGGGTACTCGGGCTGCGCAGCAAGGAATGAGTTGGTTGGAGGTGGTATTGATGATGGGGCTGAACTTTGCGGGCGGTTCCGAATTTGCCGCAGTCAGTTTGTGGCAAAGTCCGCTGCCCGTTCTGCTGATTATTGGCACTACTTTTCTCATTAACAGCCGGCATATTTTGATGGGCGTGGCATTTATCCCGTTTATCCGGCATTTGCCATTGAAGAAGCTGTTGCCGGTATTGTTCTTTATGACCGATGAAAGTTGGGCGATGAGCCTGGCCGATGCCGGGAAGCGGCAGCAGGCAGGGTTGCCTGCGTTTAGTCTGCCTTACTATTTCGGCACGGCTGCTGCATTGTATTTGCTGTGGATAACTTGCGGCTTCATCGGTGCTCGATTTGGCTATTTGCTTGGAAATGTGGAAAACTTAGGTTTCGGCATGGCTTTCCCGGCCGTGTTTCTAGTGCTGATACGGGGAATGTGGCGCACTTGGCGGGCAGCCTTGCCGTGGCTGGCCAGCCTGATAAGTGCTGCCGGTGTTTACCTCTTATTGCCGCACAACGGCTGGTATGTGCTGGCCGGTACGTTTGTCGGCTTGGCGTGGGCGTTTTTCGACCAAGGGGCGCAGCATGATTAGCCGCGCCTCCCTGCTGGCCGTTTTAGGCATGCTGGCCGTAACCTATTCCACCCGGCTGATCGGTTTTTTCGCCTTCCGCAACCGCATGTTGTCGGCAAGGGCCAAGCGTGTGATGACAGCAGCACCCGGCTGCGTGCTGATTTCAGTCATCGCGCCCCATTTTGTATCTAACAAACCGCATGAATTAGTGGCTTTGGCCATCACGCTATTGGCGGCTAGCCGTCTGCCGATGTTGCCCACCGTGCTGATTGCCGTAGCCAGCAGCGGTTTGCTGGGCTGGCTGATGGCAGGATGAGGCTACCTGAAAGTTTCCGCTAAGCCCGTCTGATTGCCCCCTATTTTCAGGTAGCCTTTCTACCAACACGGACGTGCTCCACCATAGCTGCATGCTACACCTCCCATTCAAGCATCGGTATAATCCCGTTATGTTGGCTGAATCAGTAAGCCAGTCAAATACATTTCCATCATAAGGCATAAGGCGGCACGGCAATATATCAAGCCGATAGTATGCAACCGAGGCGGCTTGGCTGCTGCCGAAAGTGCCAGCCACCACGCCAACTGCCCAATAAGGACAATCTCCATGCCCTACCAAACACAGCCTCCCATCGTTATTACTCCTGCCGATCTGCCTCTGCACTGCAGCGGCCCCACGCACGAAGCCTGGAATGGCCACCCGCGCGTATTTTTGCCGATTACTTCCAACGGCAGTATCGAATGCCCGTATTGTGGCAGCATTTATCAGCTCAATGGTGAAGTAGATCGGCATCACTAACGCACAGTTTTAGTATAGCGGGGCTTCTATAGTGAATTAAATTTAGGGGCTTAGGAAGCAA
>NZ_KV795503.1:0-6083 GCF_001809035.1 Eikenella sp. HMSC061C02 | reverse complement strand
AGTCTAACCTAGTTATCTAGGACAGCCCCTTATTATTTCTTATCCACGGAGTGTTAAAACACAGCCCCAAATAACAAACCCTTATGCATAGTTATTTAATATTGCCTCTATACCTTCCTCTCCAAATTCTTCATACAAGGGAGAAGATTTATCATTTAATGATTTTTGTAGCTGATAGATTGTTACAAACCAATCTTTATCTAAAGAATCAAATAGCGATTTCGCTTTTTTATTATGGGTATTAAATGCAAATACACCCCAGTCAACAGGGTAATACTGTGCTGCACACCAACTAAGATTATGCGGTATGATTACAACTCCTGTTAAATTAATCTCTTTCTCGTATATTATTTTGCCTATATCTGTTAAATTATTATTTGCTACATCCACATTGACCACAGGACTATCACTGACTGAAGTAAAAATATTTAATTCTAAATAATTATTTAAAATTAGAATATTGCTAAACTCATTTGCAAATTCTTTATCGCTAAATAATGGAAAATCAAAAAATAAAAATTTATTATAATTTAACTCTTTATTAAAGAAAAAGAAATCTGGAAATCTAAATTCATTTTTAGTCATAATGTCACTAAATTTTTTCATAAAATATCTCATATTTAATTATGCAAAATCGTATTTTATACCAACTCTCTCTCTCTCCATCAATCAACATTTCTGCTGATGGTAAACCTGTTTTCCCATTACGAATTCCTCCACATGTACTTCTTGGATAAAAAATTTATCTAACACAACCTTTCTCAAAATAGTAAACATTTGACTGATTGGTTGCATGCCATGAGAAACCATTTCTTTCTAGATTAATCATAGATTCTTCTTATGATATATTGGCAAAAATCTGAGTAGACGAATTTCTAGTAGTTCCGTTTTCAAATTGAAAACTATTTGCTCACATGTCATTATCAGCCATTTCAGCATATTCTCTATGCCTTTCCTTGATATTATTTGATCTATTATGATGATTACCATTATTCGGATCTGGGGGTATAGGCGCGCCTGCAGCAGCTACAGCCTGTTGGGGTTGTGTAGCAGTTGCTTTTGCTGGCTGATTTTGTTTTTGTCCTCCTTCATGAGACCCCGGCCCTTGATTAGCAGGAATGGTATTGAGATGTGAATATGAAATACTATACAGAGCCCCTGTGGTAGCTAGTTGGATTCCAGTAGCCTTATTTGCCCCGCCAAAGTAACTGTTTGCAGCACCTGATAATTTATTAGCTGCTCCTTTACTTCCCATTGATGGAGAATTTTTGGAGATATTTAATGTATTTCTTGTAGCTATATTTGCTGCATTATTAATTTTTGTAGTACCGCGTGCAATGGTGGCGGATGTTCTAACAGAATTTCCCGCACAGTACACTTTAACTCCTGTCGATGCACCAGCGCAGGAAGAATATCCGCCTCGAAGCTGCGCCACACTTTAGTGGCATGGCCTGCCGTCCAGCCGGCACGCTGGTGTTCGTACCATTCGGCGGCCAAATTGTGGAAGGTGTTTTGCAGGGCGGCAATAAGCTCTTGTTTGGCCTGCTTCTTGGCTTCGCCCGGGTCTTGTCCGGCAGCTAGCAGGCGGCATGCGCTTTCGGCGGCTTCCCGCGCTTCGAGCAAGGAGATAAGGGAGTATTTCCCGATTGATAACAGTTTTTCTTTGTTACCTATGCGGTATTTCAAGCGCAACAGTTTGCCGCCTGCCGGGGTAACTTGCAGGTAAAACCCTCTGCCGTCAGCCAGCTTGTAGGCTTTGGCGGCAGGCTTGGCATTCTTGATTTGGCGGTCGGTTAGCGGCATTTGGGGGTATTTTTCGGTGGTCTTTCTAAGATACCCCCAAAACTCTGTTACTTCAACACGATTCGGATAGACAGCAGTAGATACCGAACAAGCCCTAAACATGGCTGAAAGCCTTGCTGGGCTTGGGTCTTGTAGATTTAGATAGACGGCGTTAGACAAAAAAATAACCGCTAAAATGCGGTTAGTGGTGGCCAGAGGCAGGATCGAACTGCCGACACACGGATTTTCAATCCGTTGCTCTACCAACTGAGCTATCTGGCCACTATTGAAGTTCGCTATTACACCAGTTATTCCAATCTGAGTCAAGCCTTTTCAGTAAAATATTTTTATTAATTAACGAACATATTATTTTATCACATACTTTTTCAGGTAACCTTTCACTGCTTGTCTCCAGCCTGTTCCTGCCGCACATGGTGCATTGCCAAACTGATGGTGTCCAGTTGTTTCTGATAGCGTTGGCAGGGTGAGCAAACCAGCAAGTGCAGTCGTAACTGCCAACATTCCCAAAGGCTCAATGGGCGGTCATGTTGCAGCGAAATCAATTCTGCGGCTCGTTGGCATTTCAGCATAGCTGTTCCTTCATTATCCATTTAACCAATTGCTTTGCAGACAACGGCGCAGGCCGTTGCGGGCGCGGTAGAGAATGGTGTAGCAGTTATCGGCGCTGATACCGGTTTGCTGGCAGATTTCAGCCACTTCCAACCCCATCAACTCGCGCAGCATAAATACCCGCGCGGTATTATCCGGCAGGTGCTCGAGACAGTATTCCATGGTATGCATAAACTCCTGCTGCCGGATGGTATCTTCTGGGGAAGCCCATGTTTGAGGAGTGGCGCTATCCGTCCAATGGCCGCTCTCATCAAACTGCTGCTGGCGCACGGTATCAAGAAACTGTTCGTCTTCACTGCTCACTTGCCATTGCAGTTGGCTTTTTCGGCTGCGCAGGCTGTCTAATAGGGTGTTGCGCAAAATGGCGAATACCCACGTTTGCCATTGCGCAGCCGCCTTAAACTGCTGCCGGCGGGCAAAGGCTTTCAGCATGGTGTCTTGCACCACATCCTCCGCCCATTGGGCATCGTGTAGCTGCAGGGTGGCAAAACGCAAAAGTTTGCACCGCAGTTCGGCGGTATCCGTTTGCTGCCAAACCTGTTCATGATTATTGGTTTCTACTTGATCGGATTTCATCTTGCTATGGAAGGCTACCTGAAATTTTCAGGTAGCCTCATACCGTGAGTGGTCTCTTTTGATTAGACGACTTGGCTACTGCTATTCTGACATGGCAGCTGCATTTATCTGCCCCACAGGATTCTTTCAAAAGGCTACCTGAAACTTTTCAGGTAGCCTTTTAGCATTGCTGTGGACATTGTGCTAAATGCAGCCGATCTAATTATTGCTGCTTCAATATACTGCCAAATCGAAGCACGGCTACGCTATGGCCTCACGCAGTTTGGCAGCCAGCGCGGCCAGTTCAGCGTGGTCGGCCATCTTGTCTTCGTGTTCCACCAACTCGTGCAGATGCCCGGGAATCAGGTGCATATGGTAGTGGAACACGCTTTGGCCGGCTTCTTGGCCATTGAGCTGCATTTGCACGATGCCGTGCCGCTGTAAAACTTTGCGCTGGGCGGCAATGATTTTTTTGGCGGTGGCAAACACAGCTTGTGCGTATTCTAATGGCAGATCGCTCAGCTCCAGGGCCTGCGTTTTCGGCACAATCAACACATGGCCACGTGCCTGTGGCATCACGTCGAGGAAGGCGAGGACTTTTTCGTCTTCGTACACCGTATGGTTGGGGATTTCGCCGCGCAGGATTTTGGCGAAGATGTTGTTGCTGTCGTATGCGGACATGTCGTTCTCCTTGATAGTCAATAAGAATTTTTCGGCTACGTTTCGGCTGATGTTTTTCAGGTAGCCTGTTAAGCAATTAGCTTCAAGCCCTAAGGCTACCTGAAAACTCACACAGCTTCCAGTTTGGCAAATTTAGTGTCCAGCACTTTGATGCCCTGCTTGCCAAAGTTTACGGTGAGGCGGGCGCTGCCGGCTTTGCGCTCCCCCTCAATGATTACGCCGGTGCCGAATTTGGCGTGCCGCACATTTTGGCCGATGCTGAAGCCGTCGTAATCCTGCTTCGCCACCTGTGCAACCCATTCTGCCCTGCGCTGTTGAGGCCGGCCTTCGGGCACGGGAAAACGTGGTTTTAGCACGGGAGTGAGTAAATGCAGTAAATCGGGCGGAATTTCTTCCACAAAGCGCGATACGGTACCAAAATGGGTTTGGCCGTGCAACATCCGCTGTTGCGCCATGCTGATGTAGAGCCGCTGCCGTGCGCGCGTGATGGCCACATACATCAGCCGCCGCTCTTCCTCCAGCCCGCCGTGTTCAGCCAGGCTCAATTCGCTGGGGAAACGGCCTTCTTCCATGCCGGTGAGGAATACGGCGTCAAACTCCAGCCCTTTGGCCGCATGCACAGTCATCAACTGTACGGCAGACTCATCGGCGGCGGCCTGGTTCTCGCCAGATTCAAGCGCAGCATTGCTCAAAAAGGCAAGCACGGGGAATGCCGGGCTCTCTACGACATCAGCGGGCAGGGTTTCAAACGTACTGTCTTCAGGGTGGAATTCTTCAGCCGCTCGGATGAGTTCGTCTAAGTTGTCTAAGCGGTCTTGATGATCGCCCTTTTGGTTTTGGTAATACTCATACAGGCCGCTGCTGCGTACGGCCTCGGCCACAATATCAGGTAGCCCGACTTGGCCGATGCAGCCGCGCAAGCTTTCAATCAGGCGCACAAAGGTGGCTACCTTGCCGTTCTTCACGGCTACGTGGCAGGCTGCCTGCCACAACGGTATGCCTTCCTGCGAAGCAGCGGCTTGAATGTTTTCCACCGTACGGCTGCCAATACCGCGTGCGGGCACGTTGATGACGCGCAACAGGGCGTTATCGTCGTCGGGATTAATCGCCAGCCGCAAATAAGCAAGTGCGTGTTTGATCTCCTGCCGCTCATAAAAGCGCAGGCCGCCGTAGATTTTATAAGGTAGGCCGGCACGGAACAGGGTTTGCTCGAGAACGCGCGACTGGGCATTACTACGGTAAAGCACAGCGGTTTGTGCCAAATCCATACCGTCGCGGTGCAGGGCTTTGATTTCTTCTACTACGAACTCGGCCTCTTCACCGTCGGTAAAAGCGGAAAGGAAACGGATTTTCTCACCATGCTCGGCTTCAGTGCGCAGGTTCTTGCCCAAGCGGCCGTCGTTATGGGCAATCACGGCATTGGCCGCAGCAAGGATATTGCCCACCGAACGGTAGTTCTGCTCCAGCTTGATAGGAGAGGCTACCTGAAATTCACGCATGAAATCAGCCATATTACCCACGCGCGCGCCACGGAAACGGTAGATGCTCTGATCGTCATCGCCCACGGCAAATACGGCAGCATGTTGCCCTGCCAGCAGTTTGAGCCAATCGTATTGCAATTTATTGGTGTCTTGGAATTCGTCCACCAAAATGTGGTTGAAGCGGTTTTGGTAGTGCGTACGCAGAATCTCGTTACTTTGCAACACTTCATAGCTACGCAACATGAGTTCAGCAAAATCTGCTACCCCTTCCTGCCGACACAGACGATCGTATTCGGCATAGCATTCAATCAGGCGCTGCTCAAACGGATTACTGGCATGTAGCACGGCAGCACGCAAACCTGCTTCTTTTTGCGCATTGATAAAGCCTTGTAAGGCACGCGGGGCGATGATTTCTTCGGAAATATTGAGGGCTTTGAGCAGGCGTTTGACTAGAGCGAGCTGGTCACTGCTGTCTAAAATCTGGAAGGCAGCTGGCAGACCAGCTTCTTTGTGATGCAAACGCAGAAATCGGTGACACAGGCCATGGAACGTACCCAGCCACATGGCGCGAATATTAAGCGGCAACATGGCTTCGAGCCGGGCACGCATTTCTTTCGCAGCCTTATTAGTGAACGTAACCGCCATCACCGAATGCAGGCTGGCTTGACCACTATGCAAGAGCCAAGCGATGCGGGTGGTAAGCACTTTAGTCTTACCGCTGCCGGCACCGGCCAGCACCAAAGCAGATTGCGCCGGCCAGGTTACCGCAGAAAGTTGCTCATTGTTCAAGCCGGCAAGTAGGGAGTTTTGTGGAGCTGATGTAAGCACGATCTGAAGTGTTGGAATAACTAAAAGAAGCGTGGATTATATAACCAAAACTCTTGTTTCCTCCTGCAAGGTTGGTTCAACTTAAACAATTTTCCAAGGCTCAAGCGGCTACCTTAAACTTTCAGT